>CAMZKI010000135.1 GCA_947311125.1 uncultured Chlorobiota bacterium | reverse complement strand
TATATTATTTATTATTATTTAAATACTGTTCTATAAGCTCTATTTTTTTATTCATCAGGTAAATTTTATTTTCCAACTCATTTATTATGTCATCCTTTTCCCGGAGTTGCTTATTTAATTCTATAATTTGTAATTGTTGATTTTCAACAGCTTCTAATGTCTCAAAACTCATACGAGTCATATTAATACCTTCTTTTTCGTCTTTTGCGGGAGTCAACCAGGGCAAATGCTTATTTTTGTTTATGAAATCTTCTATTTCTTCAATTTTAATGTATTTTTTATACTCATCACCAAAAACAAAATCAGGTTTTGTATAAATACCGCCGCCGCCGATTGCTCCGTAAAAGATATCTCCGGTTACACGTGCATCCCCTTCAACCGTAAAAATTTTATCCGGAACATTTGTATTAATTCCGAAATTACCGTTCTTTAAGACAGTAACCGCATTGTGTTTTGTTTCAGGCAACGGAGGTATTGCAGGGGTTCCGTTTCCTATTACAAACAAATAACTTTCAGGACTGTAAGAGTTAATTTCGGGATAAGGTTCGTTATATCCTCCAATCACAAAACAACCTCCTGCCGCAGCTTGTGTATTATAGCCGAATGCTATTGAACCATCTCCTGATGCGATAGTATTAGATCCTGCAGCCCATGATGCAATTCCTGAGGCGGTTGTATTATCTCCGAATGCAATTGAAGCATCTGCATCAGCTGTTGTACTATTTCCTATTGCTACTGAAAACAGACCGTTTGCATGACTTCCTGTCCCCATGCAACAGTATTATTCCCCATAGCTATAGAATTAGAACCTGCAGCTTCTGTCTGATATCCCATAGCAGTAGATGCAAATCCGCTTGCAAGAGTTGAGTCTCCCATTGCAGTAGAATAATCCCCGCTTGCTACGGATTTTATTCCCATTGCGGTAGAGGACATCCCTGAAGCCAAAGTATGCGAACCCATTGCAAGAGCAGCTTCGCCTTCTGCAACCGTAGAATCACCCATTGCCAGAGATGCACCTCCTTTTGCTCGAGAATACCACCCCATTGCCGTTGATCCTCCGCCGCTTGCAACAGTATTGTATCCCATTGCAACATCTAAGGTATCAAAAGCTGTCGTGAAGGCACCCATAGTAAACGAAGCAACACCTTTCGCTAAAGTTTGAAACCCGAGAGCCATAGAACCTCTTCCTATTGCTGTATCTTGCGACCCGAAAACAAAAGAACCTTTGCCGAGGGCTGCAGATTTGTTTCCGAAGACAAATGAGTTTGAATCGTTTGCTAAAACCTCAGAGCCGAAAGCATATGAATTTGAACCGTTTGCTCTCGATTTATAACCGATAGCCGTAGAATTTAATCCGGATGAAACAACTTTATATCCCATAGCCTGCGAATAATTTCCTATTGCTTTAGATTCAAAACCCGTAGCCATAGAATTGAGTCCTACACTGTCAGGTGATTCTATTAATACACGTCCGGTTAAAAATGCTTCTTTTAAAGGATACCAAAGAATTCTTGCTTCACTCGGATTAACTGTATCGGGTATCAAAGAAGCATTAATTCTGAAATAATCTGTTCCGCCTGCTTTTGCAGTAGAATATCTTCCGACAGCAAAACCTCCTGCGACTCCTTTTACACTTTCGTTTATATAAATTCTGGTACTGTCAATTCCCGTATAGAAATATTTTTCGGCTGCAGTTCCTTTTGCCAAAGAGTATCTTCCTACGGCAAAGCCGCCTGCTGCACCTTTTGCTCCGCCTGAAGTATAAACTCTTGTGCTGTCAGGAGTTACAAGAAAATATGTCGTATCGGGCAAACCCTTTGCTAAAGAATATCTACCTACGGCAAAACCTCCTGACGTGCCTTTAGTTCCGTCTTTTACATATATCCTGACACCCTCGGATGTAACTTTCATAATAGTTTTTCCGAATTTATCCTTTATTTCAAAAAGAGCCGAGTCCGGTGCAGCTCCGTCATCAGCTTGAATAACAAGCTTACCTGAAGGTGCAGAGGTTCCTACTCCTACATTTCCGCTGTTATAAAAAATAGAGGAACCGTTGTTTATCCACTGACTTGTTCCGTTTGCACTTTGGTTTGCGTATAATGCATAAGGAACTGACAAGAGTTGGCTTGTTCCCATATCGGTATAGTTTGTTCCGCCGTTTTCGTCAACGGCAATTTTTATGAAGTATAGGTCATTACCCCAATCAACAGAAGCAAAAACATCATTTGTTGTTCCTTCTCCTACATTCAAAGCTATTAAACCGAATTGATTAGTTGTAAGGTTCCAAGTTTCGGTATAAACAGGAGTCCCTGTTTCATTTCCCTGTAATATGCTTATTTCAATTCCTACATTCTTGTTTGAAAGAACATTACCGGAAGCATCTCTGATTACCGCTTGATATTTAAATGATTGTGGGGATTGTCCGAATATGCTGATGTTAATCAGCATTAAAGCTGAAAAGTATATAATTTTTTTCATGATAATATAATTTAGGATTAATGCTTTATTATTTTAAATATTTTTACAGCCTGCTTACCATTACCATAGATTTTTAAAAAATACACAGAACTATGGCGGTTTGAAAATGAAATATTTGTATTATCTGATAATATTGCTTTTTTTTCAATAGTTTTCCCGTTAATATCTATTATTTCATAGTTGAGATTATAAAATTTGTCTGTTGTCAAATTAATATAATCGCCGGCAGGATTGGGAAAGATTTTAATATTTAAATCGGAATTTACCTCCGTAATATTTGTTACATTAAGGCAAGATTGCTGAAAGCCTTGTGTAAAAATATTGTTACCGTTTGCTATTGTTTCTGTTACCGGCTCTCCTATTGTCCAACTGACAGATATATTCCCGTTATTAAAAAAATCGCCTGAGGAAGATATTATTTCTTGTGCTTTTATTGTTAATGACAAGAGCAAAATAAACGATAAAGATAAAGTAAGGCTTCTCATATCTGATTGGTTTAAATTTTTAATAACGGGAATATATCTGTCAGTTGGACAATAGGAGAGCCGGTAACAGAAACAATAGCAAACGGTAACAATATTTTTACACAAGGCTTTCAGCAATCTTGCCTTAATGTAACAAATAT
>CAMZKI010000134.1 GCA_947311125.1 uncultured Chlorobiota bacterium | reverse complement strand
TAATAGCTTCTTCAAGTGTATTAATTTTTCTTTTTGTGATATATTTCTTTTTGTATTCATTAATATCTTTTCTGCTTTCGTTAATAACACCTTTACTGTCGCACATTACAACATTTTTTTTCTTCAGTCCTAACGAAATTAACAAATTAGTACAAGCCATAGCAGAAAAGATATTAATGAATACAAAAAGAAATATATCACAAAAAGAAAAATTAATACACTTGAAGAAGCTATTAAAGGTGCAGATATATTTTTTGGTTTGTCAACAAAAGGAGTTTTAACAAAAGAGATGGTTAAAACAATGGCAAAAAATCCTATCGTTTTTGCAATGGCAAATCCTGACCCTGAAATTACCTACGAAGAGGCTGTGGCAGCAAGAGAAGATATCATTATGGCTACCGGTCGTTCAGATTATCCTAATCAGGTAAATAATGTACTGGGGTTTCCTTTTATTTTCAGAGGAGCTTTAGATGTCAGAGCAACTACAATTAATGAAGAGATGAAAAAAGCAGCGGTATATGCTTTAGCAGAACTTGCAAAAGAAGATGTGCCGGAAGAAGTAAGTAATGCCTATAATACTAAACGACTGATCTACGGAAAACATTATCTGATACCTAAACCACTAGATCCGAGGCTTATAACAAGAATATCTCCGGCTGTTGCAAAAGCAGCTGAAGAATCCGGAGTAGCAAGGAAACCTATTAAAGATTATGAAAAATATAAAGAAGAACTTGAAGAAAGAACTGGCAGCGGAAATAAACTCATAAGAAAAATTTATACTCAAGCGAAAATTAATCCGAAAAAATTAATTTTTGCCGATGCCGAAAATTATAATGTACTAAGAGCTGCCGAAATTTGTATTCATGAAGGAATTGCAAATCCTGTATTACTCGGCAGAAAAGATAAAATTTTAAACCTTATTGAAGATTACAAACTTGAAGACCTTCTCGAAAGCGCAGAAATTATAGACCCCTATACTATTGAAGAGAGAGAAAGAAGACAAAGGTATGCTCAGTTTTTCTATGAAAAAAGATACAGAAAAGGTATACGATTCAAAGATGCAAACGAAAAAATGTATAACAGAAATTATTTCGGTGCGATGATGATTGAAAACGGAGAAGCTGATGCTTTTGTAACAGGATATGCCACAAAGTATAAAGATGTTGTAAGGCCTATTTTGGAGGTAATAAGATGTAACAGTGATATTGAACATATAGCCGGAATGTATATTGTAATCACAAATAACAGACCACTGTTTTTTGCCGATACAACCGTCAATAAAAGACCTGATACTAAAACAATTGTAGAAACAACATTAACGGTTACCAGAACTATAAAATGGCTTGGAGAAAAACCTGTAGTTGCTATGCTTTCATATTCAAATTTCGGTTCTTCAAGAACGGGAAGCCCTGAAAGAGTCAGAGAAGCCGTAAAAATACTTCATAAAGAATACCCGGACATTGTTGTTGACGGAGAAATGCAGGCAAATTTCGCACTTAATACAGAACTTAGAGATAAACATTTTCCGTTTTCTAAATTAAAAGGAAAAAATGTTAACACTCTTATTTTTCCGAACCTGAGTTCCGGAAACATATCTTACAAAATGATGCAGGAAATAGGAGGTGCAGAGGTTATAGGTCCGGTTCTTTGCGGAATAAAACGACCTATACATATTGTTCAACTTGGTGCATCCGTAAGAGAAATTGTTAATATGGCAGCTATAGCAGTTGTTGACGCACAAAATCCTCCGTCTAATTATTAACAGTCCGAACCATCTCGTAAAATACGTAAAGCCGATTCTGATATCGGCTTTACTTTAGGTGTTTCTTCAGAGCAGTGTCAGAAGAAACAGACTTTTTAAATACTATCCCTGTTCTTCAATAGCTTTAGCCACTTCATCAGTTAATTCAATATCGTGGTATACATTCTGAACATCATCAAGCTCCTCAAGCTTTTCGACAATATTAAGGGCTTTCATTGCCGTTTCCGGGTCAAGTCTCTTATACATCTTAGGAATTCTCTGTAATTCGGCATTTTCAGCTTCTAATTTCAGTTCCTCCAGTTTCTTCTGCATATTCCCGAAATCTTTCATATCAGTCGTAAGTATATATTTACCGTTTTCTTCTTCTATCTCTTCTAAGCCGGCATCAATCAAATCCAATTCTAACTCTTCAATGTCAAAATCTCCTTTAGGAATAACAAATATTCCTTTTCTTTCAAAAATATAACTTAAAGAACCGTTTTTTCCAAGTTCTCCGCCGTATTTACTGAATACGTGCCTAACATCACTTACCGTTCTCTGATTATTATCTGATAAACATTCGACAAAAATGGCGGCACCGCCCTGCCCTGTTCCTTCAAAAGTATATTCTTGTAAGTTCGAGCCTTCAGAATCAGCCTTTTTTATAGCCCTTTCAATATTTTCTTTAGGCATATTGGCACCTTTGGCATTATTTATTGCTAATCTTAATCTAGGATTAAAATCAGGATCCGGACCGCCTCCTTCTTTAACTGCTACTGTCAATTCTTTAATTAATCTTGTAAAAATTTTAGCTCTTTTGGCATCTTTCGCTCCTTTCTTATGCTTTATGGTTGACCACTTACTATGTCCTGACATATTATAAATTTTAAAGTTTATTATTCTTTTAATAATTGCGAAATACAAAATTACAATTAATTTTGATTTTTGAAAAACAGATTTTATGGTAAAAGAACACTTATTCGGAAAAACACTCAGCGAACTCGAAAAGATAACCGAAGAAAACGGCTTACCTGCCTTTACGGCAAAACAAACAGCCGATTGGCTCTACAAAAAGAACATTTCGGATATTGATGAAATGACAAATTTGTCGAAAAAAACACGAAAAATTCTGAAAGAAAAATTTGAGATAGGACTGCAAAAGCCTATCTCTGTTCAAAGATCATCTGACGGTACAAAAAAATACCTGTTTAAAGCAGGAAAAAATTACATAGAAGCAGCATATATTCCTTCAGACGACAGAGCAACATTATGCGTTTCATCCCAAGCCGGATGTAAATATGCCTGCGAATTTTGTATGACAGGAAGACAGGGTTTTCAAGCAAATTTATCGGCAAATGAAATTTTGAATCAAATAAAAAGCTTGCCCGAATTTGATAAATTGACAAATATTGTTTACATGGGAATGGGCGAACCTTTCGACAACACAGATGAAGTTTTGAAAAGTATCGAAATATTAACTGCCGATTGGGGATTTGCCTGGTCGCCGAAACGAATAACCGTATCAACAAACGGAATTATTTCCGGAATTAAGCGTTTTTTAAACGAAAGCAAGTGTCACTTAGCTATAAGTATTCATACCCCGTTTGAAAAGGAACGATTAAGACTTATGCCCGTGCAAAAGACAAACCCGATAAGCGAAGTTTTGAAAATTGTCAAGAATCATGATTTCGGAAGACAACGGCGTATTTCGTTTGAATATATTATTTTTAAAAATTTTAACGACAGTATGAAACATGCCGACGAATTGGCTCGGTTGGTTTACGGTTTCCATGCAAGAGTAAACTTGATTCGTTTTCACGAAATACCCGGAACGGACTTAAAAGGAACGGATTATAAAACACCGGAAAAGTTCAGAGACAGATTAAATGAAAAAGGAATAACGGCAACCATACGAGCTTCACGCGGACAGGATATTGACGCTGCCTGCGGTTTACTTTCGACAAAAGAGTCAGAAAAAAATAAAATTTGAAACAGCTTATTTTTAAAATATTATCTTCTTTTTCGATTTTTATACCCGTAAAGGTTTTAATAAAACTTTCGGGAAAGAACGTAATTTTTCCGTTTTACCATATCGTAAGCGATAATCCTCCGGCACATATCAAGCATTTGTATCCGGTAAGAAGTATCAAACAGTTTGAAAAAGACTTAGATTTTCTGCAAAAATATTTTTCGGCGACAACTTTTCCGCCCGAAACAAACAAAAAAGGGTTTGTTTTATCATTTGACGACGGACTTTCTGAAGTTTATGATATTGTTGCACCGATTTTAAGAAAACGAAATATTCCGGCAATTTTCTTTCTTAATTCTGCCTTTATTGATAATAAGGATTTATTTTTTAAATGTAAAATCAGTCTGGTTATTGATAAAATTGCAAAAGACGGTTTATCTCCCGAAATTTCACATTTATTGAATTGTAAAAAGAGAAACTGTATAAAAAAAATACTTTCTCTGAAATTTAAGGACGAAAATATTATAAATAAAGCAGCGGAAATTTCGGGTATTAATTTCAAAAAATATCTTGAAACTGAGAAACCGTATCTTTCAAGCAGTCAGGCAGAAGAGTTAATATCGCAGGGATTTAAAGCAGGTGCACACAGCATAAACCACCCTCTGTTTTCGGAAATAAGCGAAAAAGAGCAGACAAGACAAACCGAAGAAAGTATTAATTTTATTAGAGACAGATTTAATGTAAAGGACAAACTTTTTGCATTTCCGTTTACCGACAACGGTGTAAAAAATACTTTCTTTGAGAAAATTTTTGAGAGAAATACTACCGATTTTACATTCGGAACTGCCGGTATAAAAGATGATTACACAGCCGGTAACATTCAACGAATACCTGTTGAAAAATACGGATTATCAGCAAAAAGACACATTAAAACAGAATATTTACTGTATCTTATAAAGAAATTAGCAGGAAAAGAAATCGTAAAAAGACAATAAAACGGCAAATTCATATTTTAACATATAAATTTGCCGTTTTTTCATCAAATTTTCAAAGCTTTTTTTTATTTTACTGATTTGAATAATGTAGGTTTTATAACAATCATTGCCCAAATCCAGTTATTTGTTCCCATCGGATTATCAGCCGTAGGAACAACACCTTTAAGTCCGTACATACTTTCGGTTGCAAACATTTGAGAATATCCGAACTGTATATTTGCTGTTTTAGGAATAATATTATATCCTACCACAAAATCCACTTCCGTTCCGAGTGCTCCTATATCGTGAGTTACGGCATTTACGTCTGTGTAAGTTCCTTTTCCGGCAGGTAAAAAGTAATGCGGAATAAGTTTTGCAAAGAAAGGTCCGTTTTTATATAATATTTTAAGATTAATATCCTGTAAACCTATGCTGCTTCCGTGATTTCCTACATAGAAATGATCCATCCAGCCGTTAAATTTATGATTTGTTCCGTAAAGCGGCGTAAAAGCATTTTCATCGGTTCTGTTTACATCAGTTAAATCATTTCCTGACAGTATTTCGTAACCAGCTCCTATTTTCAGACCGTCAGATATTTTATACATTGCATCAAAAGCAAAATTATAAGCAGCTATTTCTTGTCCTTGCCCTGATTTTTCTTCATATCCGAGGTCTCCGGCCGTAACACCGTTCGGTAAGCTGGCAGGGTCAATCCAGTCAGCAGCTTTTTTTCCTGTTTGATAATAAGAATTCAATGCCAGATTTAAGTCTCCTAACTGATATGTAAATCTTCCTCCGAGAATTTGGCTGTAAGCGTTTGATTCGGCAACTTGAGCAACGGGTCCCCAATATCCTCTTTCGGCTACACCGTTATTTAAAGCTAAAATACTATATCCGAAATCAGCGGCTTTTCCGTTTATCCATAAAAACTGCATTGCTTTGTATGCATCATTTCCGGTAAAAGGACCTCCGTGATATGCTATACCGAGATGGACTTTAATGTTTCCTTCATATTTAAAAAGAGCCAAATCGTGAGAACGAGCTTGTTGAGCCCATCCTACACTTCCTAAGATTCTGTGATCGTCGTAAACAAGTTCCATACGTCCGGCTTTCAGTGAAAATTTATCCGAAAAGTTTATTTCGCCCCACGCCTGATGCACAAACATATCATTCGTATCATCGGCAGTTAATTGAGCTTGGCTGCCCCAAGTTCTTATATCCTGAAGTTGAAGACCGAATTTAATTTTATCATATTTGTAATTAAATCCTATACGGGTTCTCTGGCTTGTAGCCAAACTTCCGGGATATGTGTACTCATTGGGAACGGAATATTTTAATACGGGAGATTTATATCCGTGACTGAATTCCGTTCTCGGTCTGAACTCCGCATTAACGATAAATTCGCTTTTCTTTTCTTCTTCTTTTTTTTCTTCCTGAGCAAAAATATTGCCTGTCAAAAGAACTGAAAAAGCTAAAGCTAACAATAAATTAAGTTTTTTCATTTTTAAAATTTTATTTTATAATTGGTGAATAGTTTAAAATATTTTTCTTTTTAAGTCTCCGTTATATCTTATGTCCTCCGGCTTTACATCAGGGTCGTTAAGCCATTCGGGTAAATTATTGTTGTTATTCAAATTTTCACGTAATCCGTCTAATTCATCTTCGCTGTAGGCATACATCATATCAGCAGATATGATGTATTCAAAAGACTGAAGAATTTTAAGTTTTTTGATTTCCTCTTCTGTATTTTCACCCTCAATTGTTACAATTATACGACCTTTTTCATCATGTATATGATATTCGCAACAGTTACTTTGCTTTATTTTTTAATAACACTCTCTGCGTGTTCAGGTTTTGTTTGAACTAATATTCCTGATATATTCATTTTCTTTATTTAAATTTTCCAAAAATAAACAATATTTTCTTCTGCTCCGGTAAAAATCTCATTTTCGGAGATGAACAAGATTTTTGTTAATATACTTTTATGTGCTTTTAATATATTTATTCTTGTTTTTGTTATTGTATTAATTATTTGTATGTCATTGTCCTCATTGCAGGAATATGCAGCATATTTGCCGGACGGACTAAGCCCCGTACTGTAAATTAAAAAATCACTTTTAATGTAATAAGAACTGTTATTTGCCGTATTATATACGGAAAGTCTTCTGTCTTGACCTCCGCACAATATCATATTATTCTTATAATCAATCTGATATACATTATCAACATTATTCCCCGACAATTCTTTTATAATTTTTCCCGATAAAACATCAATTATATGAATAATACCGCTTTCATCAGCTGTTACAGCTTTATTCTTTTCTTTATTCAGGACAATGTCAGAAAACGTGTACGGGCTGATTTGTTTCCTGTATATTTCTTTTTTTCTTTTTATGTCATAAAGTATAATTTCATTGCTCAACAGTCCGAGAATTACTTTTTCTTCATTAAGGAATTTAACCTTCTTAATCATCAGTTTAGCTGAAATATCTTCAATAACAATATTTCTTTCCCCATCTTTAAAAATAAAAAGATTACTGAACCCGTGCTTTCCCTGTGAAACAGCTATTAAAATTTTCTTCCCTTTTATTTTATCAAAAGAATAAATTTTTGCGGGTATATATTTACCGGTAAAGTCTTTAATCTTCGGCAAATAATAGTTTTCAGAATTTTTTTTTGATGGAATTTTAAAAACCTGAATACATCCTATATCCTCTGAGATATAGAGCTTACCTTCTTCATAGAGCATATCCGTAACATTTCCTTTTGTTTTTAATGAATATAAAGGAGGCAGAGCAAAAATACTTTCTGAAATAAAGGCAAATATTAACAGCAGCTTAATTTTCATACATATTTAAATAAAGTATATAAAAAGTCTTATTTTACTCCTTCATCCATAACTTTATCTAAATTTGAGCCTGTCTTCAGGGCTTCGTCTCTGAAAACTTTCTCAAAATTATTTTTAATATCAACTGTTATGTTTGCTTGCGGCACATGGCACTGCGAACATACATACCTTGCAGGAGAGAGTTTTTTTAATTTTTCGGAAACTACTTTTCCTTCTTCTGCATCTACTTCATATTTCCCGTTTACTTTCTTCAATTTCGGTCTGTAGTCGGTAAAATGAGACTCCGGTATTGAAACGGCTCCTGATTTTGCGACTTTATCCGGCATATGACAAGACAAACAGATATTATTATTTGTTGTAATAGGAAAAAAACCTGTTGTCATATGAGGAATTAAAGGAGGGGCATTTTCAAAAGCTCTTTCTATTTTTTCTGATGTTCCGGGAGGTGTCATACTGTATTGCGGCATTTCTCCCAATAAGTTTTCATTGTCGTTCATAACATCCGATTTAATAATACCTAAAGTTAAATCACTTACAGAGTCGTCATCAACTTCATTTTTTCCGCATGAATTAAGCAGAAAAACAGCAATAATTCCCGTAATAAAAATTTTCTTTATCATAAT
>CAMZKI010000133.1 GCA_947311125.1 uncultured Chlorobiota bacterium | reverse complement strand
TGCCAACTCTACCAAAAGTCTTTTATTTTTACTGCCCTTATATGCTAAATCCGTTTGATTTGAAATATCAAGAGCTTTAAGGAAAAATATAAAAAACAAGCCGAAAAAACAGATGTTAACTTTTTGCTTAAAGCTCTTGATATTTCAAATCAAACGGATTTAGCATATAAGGGCAGTAAAAATAAAAGACTTTTGGTAGAGTTGGCACTTATGAAAATGTGCAACATATCAACTGAATCAAAAAAAAAAACTGAATCTGTAAGTTCAGAAAAAAAAGCTGATGACAAAAAAGAAGACCTAAGCGTAACACAAGAGAAAAAAGCAGAATATAAAAAAGAATTAACAAAAACAGCTTCAAATCGTCGCAGAATATCCATAAACGGTGCGATAAATAAAAAAAACACTTCAAATACGGAAAATAAAAAATCTGATGAACCCGAAACAACAATTCGGGATACTTCATCCGCAGTGAGTATTAAAGATGCATGGAATGAGCTCATTGAAAAGTTCAATAAACAAGTGCGTATGTATAATGCCCTTAAAGCAGGCAATTTAACGGTTATTGATAAAAATACGGTTGAGTTTACTGTAATCAATAAATCATTAGAACAGAAATTAGCAGAAATAAAACCTCGAATAGTAAATTTCCTGAGAACTAAAACCGGAAATAAAAACTTAGAATTTAAATATAAGCTTGCAAATGATACTAAGTCAGGAGAACAAAACTTTATTTATACCGACAGAGATAAATATAAATATCTTGTAAATAAAAATCCGAATCTTGAAGAACTAAAAAGAAACTTTGATTTAGATTTCTGATTTTTTACTGTTTACGGACGAATAGTATATAACAGAAGATAAAAAACATAAATTTTAACACTATTTGTTATATAAATTGACTATTTTCGCGGAAAAATACAAATAACAATATTAAACTGATAATAAGATGACAAATAAAAATTCTAAAATTACCTGGACACATGTTGATGAAGCACCTGCTTTAGCCTCATATTCGTTATTGCCTGTTGTAAGTGCTTTTACAAAAGCTGCCGGTGTTGAAGTTGAAACAGCCGATATTTCTCTTGCGGGGCGTATTATTGCCGCTTTTCCGGAAAAACTTACGGAAAAGCAAAGAATTAAAGACTATCTTGCCGAACTCGGAGAACTTACAAAAAAGCCGGAAGCAAATATTATTAAACTTCCGAATATAAGTGCATCTGTTCCGCAATTAAAAGAAGCAATAGAGGAATTGCAGTCGAAAGGTTACAATATTCCGGACTATCCCGAAGAACCTAAGACTGAAGAAGAGGAACAATTGAAACAAAGATTTGCCAAACTTCTCGGCAGTGCGGTAAACCCTGTTTTAAGGCAAGGAAATTCTGACAGAAGAGCAGCGACATCAGTAAAAGAACATGCCTTAAAAAATCCGCATAAAATGATGAAGCCTTGGGGGGAAAATTCCAAGACACACGTTGCTCATATGAAAGAAGGCGATTTTTTCGGAAACGAGCAATCGTTTGTAACGGAAAAAGCTGTTGAATTTAAAATCATTCTGGAAAATGAAAACGGAAATGTTACAGTTTTAAAAGATGATTTAAAGTCTGCAGAAGGAGAAGTCTTAGATACTACGTTTATGAGTAAAAAAGCCCTTCGCAAATATTTCGAAGAGAATATTGAAGATGCAAAAAAAGAAGATGTTTTACTTTCACTGCATCTTAAGGCCACTATGATGAAAGTGTCAGACCCTGTTATGTTCGGTCATGCAGTTTCAATTTATTACAAAGAAATTTTGGAAAAACATTCTGATACAATTGAGAAACTCGGGGTGAACCTTAACAACGGAATAGGAGAGTTATATGATAAAATAAAAACACTTCCGGAGAGCAAACAAAAAGAAATAAAAGAAGATATTAATACAATATATGAAGTAAGACCGAAACTTGCGATGGTAGACTCCGATAACGGTATAACAAATCTTCATGCTCCGAATAAAGTAATTATTGATGCGTCTATGCCGGTTGTAATTCGTGACGGAGGAAAAATGTGGGGACCCGACGGAAAACTTCACGATACTAAAGCTATGATTCCTGACAGGAGTTATGCGACTATGTATCAGGTTGTTATTGATGACTGTAATGTAAACGGACAGTTTGATCCTTCTACAATGGGAAATGTCTCTAATGTAGGGTTAATGGCCCAAAAAGCCGAAGAATACGGTTCTCACCCCACTACTTTTGAAATACCTGAAAACGGAACGGTTAAAGTTATTGACAAAGAAGGAAATATTTTGTCGAAAAGCAAAGTTGAAAAAGGAGATATATGGAGAATGTCAAGGGTAAAAGATATTCCGGTTAAAGACTGGGTGAAACTCGGAGTAAACAGAGCAAGAGCTACCGGTTCTCCGGCTGTTTTTTGGTTAGATAAAAACAGAGCTCACGATGCACAAATAATTAAAAAAACAGAGAAATATCTGAAAGAGCTTGACCTTAACGGACTTGAAATTCATATAATGTCGCCAGAAGAAGCGATGAAGTTCACTCTTAAAAGAGTAAGAGAAGGTAAAGATACAATATCAGTTACCGGAAATGTTTTGAGAGATTATCTTACGGATTTATTCCCTATCCTCGAACTCGGAACAAGTGCCAGAATGCTTTCGATAATTCCGTTACTTGCAGGAGGCGGCTTGTTTGAGACCGGAGCAGGAGGCTCAGCACCTAAACACGTAGAGCAGTTTATGAAAGAAGGTCATTTAAGGTGGGATTCTCTCGGAGAGTTTTTGGCTCTTACTGTTTCCTTAGAATTTTTTGCGGAAAAATACGGTAACAAAAAAGCCGCAATTCTTTCATCGGCATTAGATAAAGCTGTAAGTAAATATCTTGAGAACGGAAAATCTCCGTCAAGAAAAGTCGGAGAACTTGATAACAGGGGCTCGCATTTTTATTTAGCTCAATATTGGGCTGAAGAATTAGCTAAACAAAATGAAGATGTTGATCTTAAAAATAAATTTGCCGAAACAGCAAAACAATTGAAAGAAAAAGAACAGGATATTTTAAAAGAAATTGCCGCAGTTGAAGGAAAACCGAAAGATTTAGGCGGCTATTATCATCCTGATTTTGAAAAAGTCGAAAAAGCAATGCGTCCGAGCGTTACTTTAAATAAAAT
>CAMZKI010000132.1 GCA_947311125.1 uncultured Chlorobiota bacterium | reverse complement strand
TATGGTTCTGTTCTGCTAATCTTACGTTGAGTTCAAACGGTTTTGCTCCTTTTTTTTCTTGTTTCAGAAATGAAAATGCTTATCTGGGCTTTGTTTATCAAAATTTAAAAGGTAAAAACGTTCTGATTATGTCTGACCGGTCAAAGCAGCCTGAATACAGTATCATTAACTTTCTGAAACAAGAAAAAAAAGGAGCAAAACCGTTTGAACTCAACGTAAGATTAGCAGAACAGAACCATATTCAACTATCAAGACAGCTTCTTAAAATCGGAGGAAACCGTGAGGTTCTTCAAAAAATTTATGCCGAAACTAACAGAAAACTTTTAGCTGAGCAAAAAGCTCTGGAAGAAAAGAAAAAAGAAATTGCCGAAAAAGAGCGACTACTGCAAGAGCAAGAAGCCAGAATTAAAGCTCAAAGAGACAGTATAGCAAGTAAGGAAAATTTAATATCCGCAAAAGAGGGGGAATTACAAGAGCAAAATATGAGGCTTGATTCTATGACTCAAGAAATTGAAAGCCAGAGAGAAAACCTTAAAAAAAATCTTACGATATTAGAAGAGCTTTCAAAAAATATTGAAAGACAAAGACAGTTAGCAGAGCTTCAAAGAGACTCTATGAACAAGGCGAGTATAGAGTTAAGAGCAAAGCAAGAGGAAATCCGTAAAATTGACGAACAACTGGGCAAAACAGAAAAAACAGTAGCTACTCAGAAAAATATTATATACTTTGCCGTTGCGGCTTTGGTTATTTTCTTGTTTCTGGGGATAATAATTGTAAACGGTTATATCAACAAGCAAAAAATTAACAAACAGCTAAGTGAACAATACGTAGCAATAAACAGTCAAAAAGACGAAATTCAGAATCAGGCAAAACAGTTAGAGTCAGTCAATACTGAACTTGAAAAATTGTCAATTGTTGCCAGCGAAACGGATAATGCCGTAACCATTATGGACGTTAAAGGAAATTTTTTGTGGGTAAATGCCGGTTTTACAAGAATGTACGGCTATACCCTTCAGCTTTTGAGGAATGAATTAGACGACAACATTGTAGGAGCCAGTAACAATCCTGAAATTAGAAATCTGATAAATAATATTATTGAAACAAAACAAACCGGTTCATATCAAAATCTTAACAGAACAAGAACCGGTAAAGAAATTTGGGTTCAAACAACAATTACACCTATATTAGACGAAAACAATGAAGTTGTAAAGCTGATTTCTATTGATACTGATATAACAACAGAGAAAAAATCCGAGATTGAAATACGTAAGCAAAAAGAACAAATTGAGCAACAAAACGAATTAATTACATCAAGTATTAACTATGCTAAAAATATCCAACAGGCAATCCTCCCTTTGCCTCAGGATTTAGAAAAATATTTTGACTCGTTTATTATATTTAAACCCAGGGACGTAGTATCCGGTGATTTCTATTGGTTTGCCGAAAAACCGGGAAAAGACGGAAAGCCGGAAAAAATATTCTTAGCTTCAGTTGACTGTACCGGTCACGGTGTGCCGGGAGCATTCATGTCAATGATAGGAAGTCGCTTGTTAAGCGAAATAGTTTTACAGCAGAACATTACCAGCCCTAAAGATATTCTTGAAACACTTGACCAAAAAGTTAAAACAGCCCTAAGACAGGAAACAACCGATAATAATGACGGTATGGATATGGCTGTATGTGTTATTGAAAAAGACGGTGATTCTTACCATATTACCTATTCCGGAGCAAAGTCTGATTTATATTATTTTTCAAACAAAGATAATGATATAACAATTCTTTCTTCCGAAAGACGCTCAATCGGAGGAACAAAGCAAAAAAGAGGTAATATTATGTTTTCCGACAAAGACTTTTATCTTTATAAAGATGATATAATGTGGCTTGCAACCGACGGTATTATAGACCAAAACAACTCTGAAAGAAAGCGTTTCGGAACGCCGAGGTTTATAGAACTTTTAAAAAATATTAAAAACCTGCCGCTTAAAGAACAAAAAAGATTAATAGAAGAGACTCTTGAAAAATATCAGGGAGAGGAAGAACAGCGTGATGATATAACCATTTGGGGAATAAGATTCTCTGACAAGTGGTAATTTACGACCGATAAAAGTCAGTAAAAAAAGAAGAGGATTTTTCACCCTCTTCTTTTTTTGTGTTTTTAATATCTGTAATGGTCAGGTTTATAAGGACCCTCAATCGGAACCCCTATATATTCAGATTGCTCTTTTGTAAGTTTGGTAAGTCTAACACCTATGTGCTCAAGGTGCAATCTTGCAACTTCTTCGTCAAGGTGTTTCGGCAACCTGTAAACGCCTGTTTTGTAATCATTCTGCCAAAGCTCTAATTGGGCTAAAGTCTGATTGGTAAACGAATTGCTCATTACAAAAGACGGATGTCCGGTAGCATTTCCGAGATTTACCAAACGTCCTTCCGAAAGAAGAATTACGGAATGACCATCGGGGAAAACAAATTGATCAACTTGCGGTTTTATGTTTATGCGCTTTATTCCCGGATAATTCATAAGTTTATCAACTTGAATTTCATTATCAAAATGACCGATGTTACAAATAATTGCTTTATCTTTCATTTTTTCCATATGTTCAATGGTGATAACGTCTTTATTTCCCGTAGTTGTAACAAAAATATCACCCTCTGAAAGCATATCTTCAATAGTTTTAACGGCAAAACCCTCCATTGCTGCCTGTAAAGCACAAATAGGGTCAATTTCTGTAACGGTTACTCTTGAGCCGTATCCTATAAATGATTTTGCGGAACCTTTACCTACATCTCCGTATCCGAGAACAACAACTTTTTTTCCGGCAAGCATAATATCGGTGGCTCTTTTTATCCCGTCGGGCAATGATTCTCTGCAACCGTATGTATTATCAAATTTTGATTTTGTAACAGAATCATTTACGTTAATGGCAGGAAATAATAATTTACCTTCTTCGTGTAATTGATATAATCTGTGAACGCCTGTTGTCGTTTCTTCCGAAACACCTTTAATTGATTTTGCTGCTTTATGCCATTTTTGCGGATTTTTATTCAGTCCGGCTTTTAAAATTTTGAACAGTTCTGCCTCATCTTCGGCTTCAACATTTACGTCTAAAACAGAAGGGTCATTTTCGGCTTCATACCCTTTAAGCACCATAAGAGTTGCATCACCGCCGTCATCAACAATTAAATCAGGGGCATTGCCGCCCGGAAATGTAAGTGCTTGTTCGGTACACCACCAATATTCTTCAAGAGTTTCTCCCTTCCATGCAAAAACGGGAATACCTGCAGCCGCTATTGCTGCCGCCGCATGGTCCTGTGTTGAAAAGATATTACAACTTGCCCAACGGACATCGGCTCCCAGTTCAACCAAGGTTTCAATTAAAACGGCTGTTTGAACGGTCATATGCAAAGACCCAGTTATTCTTGCTCCTTTTAAGGGCTTGCTTTCTCCGTATTTTTTTCTTAGGGCGATTAAGCCGGGCATTTCATGTTCCGCCAAAGCAATTTCTTTCCTTCCGAAGTCGGCTAATTTTATATCTTTAACTTTATAGTCCATTTGTTATGTTTTTTAATTTTGTAAAAAAATATTAAGACCTGCAAAAGTAATTAAATTTATTTTGTTAGTATAAAACTGTGAAAAATATGCTCTGTCTTTTATTCAACAAAGCACACTTCATTTAATATACCGTTTTAAAAGTAATCTGCTGAATTTATACGGGAGAATCCGGTTCTTTTGACATTTCGTTCAAAATAATTCTGTCGGTAAATGCGGGGAAGTTTCTATGCAGCCATGCAGCCAGTTTACCTTGGCTCGTAAGCACCAGATCTCTTTCGCGTTTATATGTTGCCTTTGCTATTATTTCGGCAACACGCTCGGCGCTCATCATTCTGCTTTCATCTCTCGGAGTTTCTTTTTGAGGGTTCCCGTCTTTATCAAGGGCTGTATTTCTTATATTAGATGAAGTAAACCCGGGGTGAACCACCAAAACGTTAAGTCCTTTTTTCTTATTTTCAAGACGCAGAGTATTTAAAAATCCGTCAAGGGCAAATTTAGACGCACTGTATCCGGTTCTGCCGGGCAAAGGTGCCAACCCCGCAATTGACGATATGCCGACAACAGAACCTTTTGTTTTTAAAAGGTGGGGTAAGGCAAATTTAACACAGTAAACGGCACCGAAAAAATTTGTATCCATAAGTTCGTGAATTACCGACAGGTCGAGTTCGGCAAAAGATGCCCGCATAGAAATACCTGCATTATTTATCAATACGTCTATTTTTTTATAGTGTTTTATCGTTTGATCTATAAGGTTTTTGCAATCTTCAATTTTCTTGACATCGGTAACAACCGTAAGGGCATCTCCGCCTTTTGATATTATTTCTTTTTTAACTTTATCAAGTTCTTTTTTACGTCTTGCCGCCAATACAATTTTAGCTCCGTTTTCGGCAAATTCGTACGCACAAGCCCTCCCTATTCCCGAAGATGCACCCGTAATTATAAC
This sequence comes from uncultured Chlorobiota bacterium, assembly GCA_947311125.1. Lineage (GTDB taxonomy): Bacteria > Bacteroidota > Bacteroidia > Bacteroidales > JAADGE01 > JAADGE01. The sequence goes on along the minus strand of CAMZKI010000132.1, from coordinate 20,051 downwards.
GATTTTATCTTTGAATTTATTCTTCTTTTTAATTACCGCTTCTTTTCGGCGATATCCTCTTAATTTGATTTTATATTTTCTGAAAAAAGATTTTTCCTCTTTTGTAAGCATATCTTTTTTTAAGTTTTTTCAAAGTTAGGTTTTTTAGCATTACCGTCAAAAATAAAACCGGTAATTCTCTTAAAAAACGTTAAAATACTTAATTATTTGTTAAGTTATTGTAAATTCGCAACCGTTTTTTCAGTATGGCTTTATACAAACAAAATATATTCGGTCAGGCATTATTTATCAAACGCTTTCTTATTAAGTTTTTAGGATATGTCTCTTGGAGGCGATACGGAAAATTTAATAAATTACAGATTGAGGGGTCTGAAATTATACGAAATTTACCGGACAAAGGGGTTTTATTTGTTTCCAACCACCAGACATATTTTGCGGATGTTGCGGCTATGCTTCATGTTTTTAATGCTTCCCTTACGGGAAATACAGATAACATAAAAAGACCTTTGAAGTATTTACGCAAACCGAAACTTAATGTATATTTTGTTGCTGCTACGGAAACAATGAGGAAAGGACTTTTACCCAGAATTTTTGCTTATGCCGGAGCTGTTACCGTCCGCAGAACCTGGCGTGAAAAAGGGGAAGAGATCAAGCGTCCGGTTAATCCGTCTGATACAGAAAATATAGGAAAAGCTTTACGTGACGGGTGGGTTATCTCATTTCCTCAAGGAACCGTAAAACCATGGATGCCAATAAGAAAAGGAACTGCTCATATAATAAAAAACTATAAGCCTGTTGTTGTCCCCGTTGTTATTGACGGTTTCAGGCGTTCTTTTGACAAGAAAGGTCTTTTTATAAAAAAACGCGGAATTTTACAGTCAATGGTAATAAAACAGCCTCTTGATATTGATTATGAAAACGAAAGTGTTGAGGGTATTGTTGAGAAAATTTCTTTTGCGATAGAACAGCATCCGTCTTTCCTTGAAAATATCCCGAAAGAAACATTGAGAGAGATGCAGGAGCTAAACAAAAAACGGGATTTCTGGGAATATTAGTTTCATAATTTGAGAAAATAATACTGAATATTTTGATTTTTATATAAAACATTTAACGTTTTATGATTCCGTAGAGGATAATTTGCAGGATATTATCAACAGTTTCCTCTGTTTCCGTATTTTCGCGTTGATGCAAAAGGACTGATTCTATACCCCGCATTGCTGTAACAATACCTACTGCTGCATATTTTATATCATAAATTTCAAAAAAACCTTTTTCTGCACCGTAATTAAGGATATTGCTGAAAATTCTGAACTCTTCTTTATCATAAATAATCTTAAGCCGTTTAATGAAGTTATTTTTTCCTGTATAGCTGTTCATTGCGTAATAAAAATTTGTATAAACTTTATCTGTTCTTAAGCGAATAAAAATGTATGCTTTTAATCGTTCTTCCGGAGTTTTAAGTTCTTTAATTGCATTTAAAACTTTTTGTCTGTACTGCTTTCCTTCAGCAAAGATAACTGCATTATAAATTTCATCCTTAGATTTAAAGTAGTAATAAACAGAACTTTTCGCTTTCCCTGAGACGCTTGCAATATCGTTCATTGTTGTTTTTCTGAAACCGTATTTTTTAAATACGCTTCCGGCTGCTTTAATTATTCTGTTCCTTTCAAGTTTCTTTTTTCGGGTAAGTTTCATATCATTTATATATTTTGGTCTAAAAGTCTAAAAATATTTTGGAGAAATAAAAAACCCCGATAAAAAACCGGGGCTGAATTATTTTTACGATAATTTATATTTCAATTCCGATTACTAAGATATCATCAACTTGCTTAAATTTTCTTCCGATATTATCTGTATGATTCATCCATTCTTCCAAAAACTTCACAAGTGCGGCTTTTTGTTCGTCAAGAGATTTTTTATGATTTGCCAATAATATTTCTTTAAAATTTGCCGAACGTATTTTTGAGCCGTTTTTGCCGCCGAACTGGTCTACATATCCGTCGGAAAAGATATAAAGCAAATCTCCTTTTTGAATATCAATAATATTATTTGTAAATGATTCTTTTTCTCTCAAATAAATACCTATAGGCATTCTGTCTGCCTTTATGCGGGAAATTTCTCCGTCTCTGATAATAAGTAAAGGATTATAAGCTCCGGCAAACTGCATTTTCATTTCAGTTTTATCAATAATACAAACGGCAATATCCATTCCGTCTTTTGCTTCATTTTCTTTTCCTGTTTGTCGCAGCGATTTTTTTACGTTTTCTCTTAACCTGTTTAATATAACATTTGCCTGTAAAATACCTTCTTTATTTACAATTTCATTAAGGAAAGACATACCCAGCATACTCATAAATGCACCGGGAACACCATGTCCGGTACAATCTGCCGCCACTATAACCGTTTTATTTCCCCTCTTTGTAGCCCAATAAAAGTCTCCGCTTACAATGTCGCGGGGCTTAAATAATACAAAATGTTCTCCGAGAATTTCATCAAGATATTCATCGGGCGGGAGTACGGCTTCTTGAATACGGCTTGCATAATGAATACTGTCCATTATACTTTTTTGTTGTTTTTCTATTTTTTCTTTGGCTTTTTCTACTTGTTCTTTTTGTGCTTGAATTTCATCTCTTTGAGCCGTTATTTCTTCATTTTGCATACGAATTTCGGCTGTTCTTTCTTTAACTATTTGTTCAAGTTTTTCATTTTCTCTTTTTAGCTTCTTTGTGTATAGTTTAATAATTAACAGGATAAAGAGAATACCGGCTATTGTAAAAATTATATAAGCCCATATTGTTCTGTACCACGGAGGAAGAACCGTAAAACTATATCGGGCAACGGTACTTTCCGTATTATAAATATTTCTGGCTTTAACCTCAAATGTATATTCACCCTCATACAAATTAGTAAATCTTGTATCTGTTTTTTTCGACCATTTTGACCATTCGTCAGATTCTCCGAGAAGCCTGTAACTGTATTCTGTTTCTTCTTCTTTTTCAAAAAAAGGTGCTGCCCATTCAAAAAACAGTTTGTTATTTTTAAATGACAGAACGGGAACAAAATATTCGGGTTGTTTTAGTGTTGTCGCATATGTGCCGCCTTGTTCTTCGAAAAAATTTCCGTAAAACAATATCGAATCATCAGATGTCGTAACTTTTGTAATGATAGTATTAAAAGCAACTTTATAGTTTTTATGTTTTGTTTTGTCAAATTTAAAGAGTCCGCCTTCGCTGCCTATCCAAACATTGCTTCCGTCACCGTATATACACAAGGTTGATTTCGGAGGAAGTTTTTTGGCAAAAATGCTGTCTTTTATCAGTTTTTCTTTGTCTGTAAAACGTATAAGCCTATGGTTAAGGTTTTGGGGATCATTAGAGTAAACAGACATCCAGTAAGAATCATTACCTTCAAAGAATGTATATACCCCGTTTTCTTTATTGCAGTATTCTTTACCGAAAAGAGAGAAGGGCTTTACTGTCGTTGAATCTTTTATGACATATAAACCTGCTCCGGAAATAATAATTGTTGAATCTTTTATGTTTTTCAGAAAAAAGTCATAGCCTACCATAGGCAGTCCTTGCGAAGAATCCAAAAGGCAGGGATTTTCATCTGCAAAATTGTTCAGCAACTTAACTCCCTGACTTACAATTCCCAAAGCAATGTATTTATCGTTTTCAAAAATACTTTTTACCTGAAGATTAAAATTTTCTTTTTTAACAAACGGTTGCCATTTATCTTTTTCTAATTTTGTATATGCAAAGCCTTCTGCACTTCCTATAAATAAAACAGAAGAGTCTTTTTTTGACTGGTACATTGAAAAGACATCACGAATTTCTGCAATATTTGATACAGCGGAATCTTTAACTTCATAGACTCCGGAAAAACTTCCCATCATTAATTTATACTTGTTTTCTCCCGGTATTTTGAATTTATAAAGATTCCATATATTTTCATTTTCTGAATATATTCTGACAAAATGCGGCATTACAGCATTCATATTTAAGTAAAACAAACTGTTATCCGCAGCAAAATAAAGTTTACCTTCAAAATATTCTATATCGTTTACAATTCCTTCTAAGCCTGTTGTATTATCCCAGTATGTGAAAGGACTGCTCAAGTCTATTTTGTAAATACCTTTATCTTGTTGAAAAAACCATAAGGGTGCATCAGCATTTTTTTCGTTTTGATACATTGTAAGAACATAAGACTTGGATAAACCTGTTTTATCATTAAAATGATTTACAAATTTTCCGGCTTTATCAAAAATAAATATCCCGTCGGCTATTGTTCCTACGGCAAAATTTCCGTCTTGTAATTTAACTCCGTTATAAATTGCACTGTTAATTATTTCTTGGTCATTTTCGAGGTGAAAAGGCTTAATTGCATTTTGTTTTACGGTAAAGTCGTAAAGAAAAAACCCCTTCTCTCTTGTTCCTATCAGTATATGCTTTTCGTCGAACGGAAGCATAACATATACTCTAAGTAAAGCAAACTGTTCTCCGCCGGGAATTAATTCTAATTTTCCGTTCACTACTTTGCACAATCCTTTTTCCCATTCTCTTATATAAAACTCGTTATTAACAGAAAAGGAAAGATGAAATAAAACTTCCGGTTTTATTTTTTTAATTTCATTAATTAGGCTGTCATTTTCAAATTTTAGAGGCAGGTCGGTATAAAACAATGCGTTAAATGTCTGAAAATATATTTTATCTCCTGCAATTAAAGTTTTCCATACTGTTTCAAAGTCAATACTGTCACCGCTGTATTTGTCAAGATATAATGAGTGAAAGTTTAATTGTCCTCTCTCGTCATTTAATATGACACCGAAATCACCTTCAGCTCCGTAGTAAACCGTTCCTTTTTTATCGGTAGTCATAGAACGTAAAATTGTGCTGTGCGGAATATTGTAACTTTTCCAATTTTTACCGTCGTATGTTTTCAGCCCGTAGTTTGACCCGAAATACATTACACCTCTGTTATCTTGTTCTATTGCCCATATTTGTCCGGCTTCACCGTAATCTTTATCGCTGTACTTAATTATAAAGGGCAAACCATTTTTATTAACTTGAGAGTACGCAATATTTAAAAAGAAAAAAACTATAAATAGAAATCCTGATATTTTTTTCATAATATATTTTAATTTTTTATTCTGAGTCAAGAGATTGAACGATTTTATACCGACAAATTTATTATGTTGTTACAAAACTCGTGCAATTTTTCAGTTATACATCTTTTAATAGTTCTGCCTCAATTAAAATTACTTTTATTACAAGTTGTAAAGACTTTTGATACAAATAAAAAGAGTTATTTTAATTTGAAAGTTTAAAAATCAACGACTTTTAATCCGACAGAAACAGGAAATATTTCAGGACCTGCACCTTCGTTAAACAACGATGTAAAATCGCAATTAATAAACATTCCTATATCTCCGTAGCCGATTATTGCTGTTGCTCCGTATTTGAAAGGTGACAGTTGAAAATCATCAACTTTTTTATTTTTATAGGTTTGTCCGTTGATTTCATATTTTTGTTTTTGTTTAGACCAGGCTCTTACCCCTCCGGTAATTCCTGCTCCCATATATATTTTGCGGTGTTTTACCGGTATTTGTGCTTCAATTATTAAAGGTATGACAACATAGACTGTATTAAATTTATTTTTTTTATATTTTATATCTGAAGGGTTAATATATTCAGCTCTGATTATTTCGTCTTCATCTTCAAAAAGATCAACGTTTTGTTTTAAGGCAATGCTGTTCCATTCAAGCCCCGCTCCTGTTGCAATACCTATTCTGTTGTTTTTGCTGAAAGAAATATCATACTCTATAATATTTAAACGGTATCTCATAGTTTTTTCGGGGATAAATTCCATATAGTCTAATTCTTCGGAAGAAGCAAGCTTGTTCTGTGCATTAAGGAAGTTTAAAAAGCCGAATTCAAACCCTGCCCAGTGTGCATTGAATTCTGAATTATAAATATTTCCGGTATTTATTTCTTTGAGAGTTCTTTTTTCTGTTCCGGAATACAGTTCTTTATCCAAACTGCGAATACCGTTTTTTATTTCTGCAATACCTCTGTCTATATCTTTTATCCCTTCCGAAAATGCTTGTTGTTTTTTTTGTTCAAGTTCTATTAAAAGTTTTTGGTCTTCTATTTCCGCTTCTAATTTTTCTATTTCTTGCTCATATAATAATTGATTAATCTTTTTTTCTATGATTTTTTCTAATTCGTCATTGTTTTTTTCAATTATTACAACTTTTATTTCACTTTTGCCGTTAATTTTTTTTGCTTCTTTTTGTATTTCAGACTGTATGCTGTCAATAAGTTCTTTCTTGATATTTCCGGATAAGTCAGACAAGTTTCCGCTTATTTTTCTTAATGAATCAATTTCAGAATATAATTTATCTATTATTGTCTTATGCTCCTCAATAGTTTTTTCAGTTTCGGCAATTTGTTTTTCAAAAGACTCTTTTCCTTTTTCAAGATTATAAATTGCGTTTTCTTTTTGTGTTTTTTTATCTATTATTATCAGTTTTTTCTTCCCGACATTCAGTTCTGTCGTGTCTGTTTGAGAAACTGACACAAAAGCCGAAAATAATATTATCGGTAAAATTAAGAGTATCTTGCCGTTTAATCGTTTCATTTTTTATATGTTTTAGTCTATGTTAAAATTTATTTTTTGGCATATGTTTTTCTAAACTGAAAGTTAGATGCGATAAAATTTATCTCCTCTATATTTCCGTCATCAGTATATACATTCCTCAATTCAATATCATCACCCGTCAGTTTTTTCCATATTTTTACGCCTTTTTCTGCATACCTCCACATTTTATTTTTATCAAGCAGCGGCTCTTTTTTCTGATAATTAACTGCAGATATTACCGGAGTGCTGCTTACGGATATCGGTATTGATTTTGAAATGTTTGAGATAAGAGTCTCATTTTTCATTTTCGGTATCGGTATTTTTATACCGTAATGAAAATTCTTAATGTTCTGAGACTCATTATCGTCAAACGCAAGAACATTATTATTTGAATTTTTAATTGTTTGATTATGAGTAAATAATGCCTTGTTTTTCTTAGATATTATCGCTTTTTTATTTCCCTTTACTTCATCATCCGAAAATATTGGTTTTGCTTTTTCACGATAAGTTTTTGATTCCGCAAATGTGCTTTTCTGTTCTTTGAAATAACTGTTTTGATTAAACAAAAAGTTTCCTTTTATCAAAAATAACAGAATTATAACAGCTGCCGAAATACTGTATGTCGTTTTTAGTAAAGAAAACTTAACAGTTTTATGATAAAGTTCTTTTTTGCTGCTGTATTTTATTCGGTAATCGGGTAGCAGTTTGGTTTTTTTAAACAATTTGAAAGTTCTCTCGGCAACAGTATTTTTCTTAATTTCATCGTCTAAGGTCTGCTTTTCTTCATAATTTATATCATTTTCTGTTTCGGCAATACACAAATATTCCAGTTCTGTAATTTCAAAATATTGTGCTTGCGTTTTTTTGATTAGTTCTTGTTTATTTTCATAAAAAATTTGTTCCGGCTGCAACTTTATTTCACCGATACCTTCAAACTCATCCTGCAAGTCCGGATTTCTTTGCAAAAAAACCTTTAATTCTTTTTTGTCTTTTTCAGATAAACTCCCATCAAGATAGTCAAGAAAAAACACTTCGTAATTATGTCTGTTTATTGCTGTCAAGTTTTTTAATTTTTCAAATAATATTTTCAACTTTTCCTATATAATTTTTTAAGAATACTCTTGCTCTGTATATGTAAACCTTTACCTGCGATTCGTTCAGATTTGTAATATCTGCTATTTCTTTATAAGAATATCCTTCATAGTCTCTCAGCAAAACAACTGATCTTTGAATTTCCGGCAAACGCTCAAGTGCCTTATGCAAAACTTCTTGCAGATCCGAATAAGTGCTTTCGTATTCTGCTTCAAAACCGGCATTATCATCAGTTAAAATTATCCTTTTTTGCTTTCTTATTATATCAATCATAGTCCTGTAAGCTGTTGTAAAAAGATACGACTTTACTTTTGCGAAATAAACTGACTTTCTGTTTATCCACAATTTCTCAAAACTGTCCTGAACAATATCTTTTGCCGTATTTTCATTTTTAATATTTTTTAAAATGAAACGATAGATATGATCGGAATACTTTTCTGCACTTTTATTGTATTCGTTTACTGTCATTAAAGCCTTGCGTTCATAATTTAAGACGTATAAGTTTAAAATTTGTTACAATCTTGATCTTTTTTTTTACAAGTTCATAAAAATACTGCAGTAATATTTCTCCTCAGACTATTATACTCCTTTTATATGTTCGATATTTTTTCAGTTCGATTTTCATGTTTATTTTTGTTTTTTACAAACATCTTATTATGAGCAAAGTATGCTAAATTACTGATAATTGGAGCAATACATTAATTGTTAAAAACTACAATAAACCACAACGTGTCTTAAAGTGGGGAACAGTGTTGCATTGTGTTAAAATTGCATTATATTTGTATTCTGTATTGTAAAGCAAATTAATGGCAAGTCTGATAGGTGAACATACTGCAAAAATTGATGCAAAGGGAAGAGTCAACATTCCTTCTGCATTACTGCGTCAGTTACCTGAAGGGGCTGTTGATAAAATGGTTCTTAAAGCAGATATTTACAAAAAATGCTTGATACTTTACACAAACGAAGAGTGGAATCGTCAGGTTGAAATTATCAGAGCCAAAACAAATTCGTTTAATCCTAAACACGCTGCATTTATCAGAGGCTTTTACAAGGGCACGGCAGAAGTAAAAATTGATACGGGTAACAGAATTTTAATACCTGCAAGTTTGCTGCAATATGCAAACATCGAAAAAGATGTTTATCTGTTCGGACAAGACACAAAAATAGAGATATGGGCAAAAGAAATTTATGATAAAGAAATTTTAAGTCCTGAAGAATTTGCCGAACTTGCAAAAGAGGTTATGGGCGGAGATTTACCGCTGCTTTAATCCGTTTAAACAAAAAATGAACTCAGAATATCACATACCCGTTTTACTCAAGCAATCCGTTGACGGACTGAACATAAACCCCGACGGTATTTATGCTGATTTGACATTCGGCGGAGGAGGGCATTCGGAAGAGATTTTAAAACGACTTTCAAACGGAAAACTGTTTGCTTTCGATCAAGATACAGATGTTCTTGAAAATGCCGGAGAATTATCAAAAAAATATAAACACAAGTTTGTTTTTTTTCAGGCAAATTTTGAATTTTTCAGCAACTTTATTCGTTATGCGGGTTTTGAAAAGATTGACGGAATTCTGGCAGATCTCGGAGTTTCTTCGCATCAAATTAACCATGCCGAAAGGGGTTTTTCTTTTCGTTTCAGCGGAATTCCGGATATGAGAATGAACCGTAAATCAAAAAAAACATCAGCAAATATTTTAAATGAATATTCCGAAGAAAAACTAATATATATATTCAAAACGTACGGAAATTTAAAAAGTGCAAGAAAGCTTGCTTCTGCAATAATAAAAGAAAGAGAAACAAAGCAGATTAAAAACATAGAGCAGTTTAATTTACTTATTGACAAAACCGTTAAAACAAAACAAAAAAATAAAATATATGCAAAAATTTATCAGGCATTGCGAATTGAAACTAACGAAGAAACAGAAGTTCTGAAGAAAATGCTTACACAAACAACACACAGTTTAAAAAAAGGCGGTCGCTTGGTAATTTTAAGTTATCATTCTTTAGAAGACAGGCTGGTAAAAAACTTCATAAAATACAATAATTTTGAAGGAAGTGAAGAAAAAGACATTTTCGGAAATACCGAAAAAATATTCAGGGAAATAAACAAAAAGGTAATTATAGCTGACGAAAAAGAAATAAAAGAAAACAACAGGGCAAGAAGTGCAAAATTAAGAATAGCGGAAAGATTATAACAATGAAGAAAAAAAATATAATAAAAAATATTCTTACGGGAAATTGGCTGGGTAAAGGAATTAAGTCCTCGAACTTTTATTTTCTTTTATTTATAATGTTTTTGACCGTCATTTTGGTTTATAACCGTTACCGAGCAGAAGAACTCATTATTGAGAAAAGAAATTTACAGGAGAAAGTTGAAATTCTGCATTCAAAATATACAAAATCAAGAGCAAAACTTATGTCTTCAGGAACCGAAAGAAAAATTGCCGAGGACAGCGTAATTAAAGCAAGAGGTTTAAAACTTCCGAAAAATCCGTTAAAGCAAATAGTTATTGAAAAATGAGCCCAGAAAATAAACATACAGGCAAAAATCAAATAATATTTCGAATGGGTATAATATATCTGTTCATTGCCGTTTTTGCCGTTTTTTTAATATTCAAGCTCATCTCTGTAATGTTTTTTAAAAACGAGGTTTGGCAAGACAGAATAAATAAAATTGCCGTTGACTTAAGAGAAACAATACCGGACAGAGGAAGTATTTATGATGCAAAAGGCAAGTTATTAGCATCATCAATAAGTTATTACGACATTTTTATGGACACACAAGCCGGCGGCTTAACAGACAAACGCTTCTCTGAAAACATTGATTCTCTCGCATTCTGCCTCTCAAACTTTCTAAAAGATAAATCAAAATCAGAATACAAAAAAAAGCTTATAGATGCACGCAATAAAAAGGAACGTTACTTAAAAATTGCCGAAAAACTAACCTATGACGAGTATGTTATCATCAGACAATTCCCGCTTTTTCGTTTACCTTCAAACAAAGGGGGCTTTATAAGCAAAAAAATCACAAAAAGAAAAAGACCTTTCGGCGAACTAATGAGAAGGACAATCGGATTCATGGGTGAAGATAAGGAAACAGGTATTATTCAGGGAAAAGCAGGTTTGGAATACTCCTACAATCGTGAACTCGGCGGGCGTGCAGGAAAATATTATATGCAAAAAATAGGCGGCGGAAACTGGAGAAAAATTAAAGGAGGAGAAATAGTTCTGGCAGAAGACGGCTTAGACTTGCAAACAACTGTTGATATTGATTTACAAGATTACGTTGATTTTATTTTAAGGCAGCAACTCACAAAGCTAAAAGCAGATTACGGCTCCGTTGTGGTTATGGAAGTTAAAACCGGATTCATAAAAGCAATCGTTAATCTGAAAAGATATGAAAATAACAACTTCTCAGAAATATTTAATTATGCCGTAGGCGAAAACCTTGCTCCGGGCTCTACTTTCAAGCTTCCCGTCCTTATGGCTGCACTTGAAGACGGATATGTTGATTTAGACGATATAATAAACACCGGAAACGGACACATAATGTATCACGGGGTTCCGGTTGACGATGCAGGAGCGGAAAGTTACGGCAAAATTCCGGTTTGGCAAGTCTTTGCAAAATCATCAAATGTAGGAATGCTCAAAATTATTGATGACAATTACGTAAAAAAAGACAGAATAGAGCGCTTCTTAGAACAACTTGATGCAATGAGTATTACCGATATTTCAGGTATTGATATTTACGGAGAAATTAAGCCTAAAATAAAATCACCCGAAGACAAATCCTGGGCCCCCTCATCTCCGGGAATGATTGCCCACGGTTATGAAGTTAAAATTTCACCATTACAAATTCTTACATTTTATAATGCCGTGGCAAATAACGGAGTAAGAGTTAAACCTCGCATAGTAAAATCTCTGGAAAAAGACGGAATTACCGTTAAAAAATTTAAGCCCGAAATTTCAAATCCGCTTATTTGTTCCGAATCAACACTGAAAAAAGCACAAAAAATATTAAGAGACGTTGTTATGTACGGAACAGCAAAAAATATAAATACCGATAAGTATAAAATATCGGGAAAAACCGGAACCACTCAATATTATGACATCACACGAAAAAAACATATAGAGCAATACAGAGCCTCTTTTGTCGGATACTTTCCGTCTGACAATCCTAAATATTCAATCATTGTTGAAATAAACAAGCCTAAAATCGACTATTACGGTGCACAAGCAGCTGCCCCGGTTTTCAGAAAAATAGCTGATAAAATATTCTCTCGCGACAGCGAAATTAACCCTCCTAAATCTGCAAGCATTCCGGACAGCCTTAAAATTCCGAAAATAAAATATGCTGCCGCAAGCGACATAAAAAGCATTTTGAAAAATTTAAATATGAATACCGAAAATAAAATCTCGGTAAACAATTGGGTTTCTGTTTCACAAAAAAGCAAAACCTTAAATATAAAAACATTGAGCATTGACACAGAAACAGTACCTGACGTAAAAAATTTCGGTGCAAAAGATGCTGTTTACATTCTTGAAAAAGCAGGATTGGAGGTCTCCGTAAAAGGAAGAGGAATGGTTGTATATCAATCTGTTAAGCCCGGAAGCAAAATAAACGAAACAACAAAAATTAACCTGATTTTAAATTAAATGACAAAGAAACTGTCTGACATTTTAACAAAATTTAACTGTGAACTTATTTCCGGTTCAACCGATATTGTTATTTCAGGTATAAGTTTTGATTCACGCAAAACAAAAAACGGCGATTTATTCATTGCCGTAAAAGGCACAAATACCGACGGGCACAAGTTCATTAAAAATGCCGTTAAAAACGGAGCAGTTGCAGTTTTGGCAGAAAACATCGAAGAAAATAATTTGCCGACTACCGTTCTGAAAACTGCAAACACCTCATCGGCTTTAGCTTTCGCTTCCGCAGAATTTTACGACAACCCCTCAGAAAAACTTAAACTTATAGGTGTTACCGGAACAAACGGAAAAACAACAACCGCCACTTTACTGTACCGCTTATTTCTTAAAGCCGGGTATAAAACCGGTCTTATTTCAACAGTAAAAAATTACATAAACGAAAAAGAAACAGAAGCCTCTCATACTACTCCGGATGCACTAACGTTCAATAAATTACTCAAAGAAATGGTTGATGCAGAATGTGAATATTGCTTTGCGGAAATCAGTTCTCACGGTATTCATCAAAACAGAATTGCAGCACTTAAATTCTCAGGCGGAATTTTTACAAATATTACTCACGACCACTTAGACTATCACAAAAGATTTTCGGAATACCTTAAAGTAAAAAAACAATTTTTCGACAACTTGCCGAAAGAAGCCTTTGCTCTCATAAACATTGACGATAAAAACGGCAAAGTAATGCTGCAAAATACATCTGCCCGAAAATATACTTACGGACTGAAAAATTTTTCTGATTTTAAAGCTAAAATTCTCGAAATGCACCTTGACGGAACATTAATGTCAGTAAACGAAACAGAATTTTGGACTTTACTTACCGGAAAATTTAATGTTTACAATATCACTGCTGTTTACGGAACCGCAATACTGCTGGGAGAAAATCCGGAAAATGTTTTACAAATAATAAGCGGAATACTCCCCGTAAAGGGCAGATTTGAAACTCTGAAAATTAATGAAATAACCGTAATTATAGATTATGCACACACGCCTGATGCAATTGAAAATGTCCTTAAAACAATAAACGAATTAAAAAAGGACAAGCAAAAACTAATAACAATTGCCGGTGCCGGAGGAAATCGCGACAAATCAAAACGTCCCGAAATGGCAAAAGCAGCACTAAAAGGCAGCGATAAATTAATACTTACATCCGATAACCCCCGCAACGAAAATCCTGAGCAAATAATTGAAGATATGTTTGAGGGAATTAAAGAAACAAATCAAAAAAACGTTCTGAAAATTACCGACAGAAAAGAAGCAATAAAACTTGCCGTTATGCTTGCGCAAAAAGGAGATATTATTTTAATAACCGGAAAAGGACACGAAAACTATCAAATTATTAAAGAGAAAAAATATCATTTTGATGATAAAGAAATTGCTGAATATTTTTTAAAAACCATATAAAACAAAAAAGATTAATGCTTTACTATTTATTCGAATATCTTGACAAAATTGATTTTTCCGGAGCCGGATTGTTCAGGTATCTGTCGTTCAGAGCAGGATTGGCTGCTGTTACCTCCTTAATTGTTTCAATGATTTTCGGAAAAAAAATAATCCTTTTTCTGCAAAAAAAACAAGTAGGTGAAGTAGTAAGAGATTTAGGACTGGAAGGACAATACGCAAAAAAAGGAACCCCCACAATGGGAGGTATAATTATAATTGCTGCAATTCTTATTCCCGTTATTTTATTTGCCCGCTTAGACAACATCTATATAATATTAATGATTATCACAACCGTTTGGATGGGAATAATCGGATTTATTGATGATTATATCAAAACATTCAGAAAAAACAAAGCCGGTTTATCCGGGAAATACAAAATATTCGGACAAGTTACTCTCGGCTTAATCGTGGGTTTGACATTTTATTTCAGCGATGACATTCAAATAAGAGAAAACCCTGTCGCATCCGAATTATGCACCCCCGAAGTTGAAGTCAGCAGAGAGTATTATTCACAAAGCGAAAAACCGCTGAAAACAACCATTCCTTTTGTAAAAAACAATGAACTCAACTATAAAAAACTTGTTAATTTCGGCGGAGAAAACTCGGAAATTTTAGCATGGATTACTTTTATTGCCCTTGTTGTTATAATAATAACTGCTGTTTCAAACGGAGCAAATATGACCGACGGGCTGGACGGTCTCGCGGCAGGAACATCTTCAATAATCGGCGGAGCACTCGGTATATTCGCATATGTTTCCGGAAACCTGATATTTGCGGATTACCTTAACATTATGTATATCCCCGACATCGGAGAACTTGTAATCTTTGCCTCGGCATTTATGGGGGCTACAATAGGATTTCTTTGGTATAATTCTTATCCGGCACAAGTATTTATGGGCGATACGGGAAGTCTTACAATAGGCGGAATTATTGCGGTTTTTGCCGTTATTGTAAGAAAAGAACTTTTAATTCCGCTTCTTGCGGGAATATTTCTTGTCGAAAATTTATCAGTTATGCTGCAGGTAGCTTGGTTTAAATATACAAGAAAAAAATACGGCGAAGGCAGAAGAATATTTTTAATGGCGCCTCTGCACCACCACTTTCAGAAAAAAGGCTTACCGGAATCTAAAATAGTTTCTCGTTTTTGGATTGTAGGTATTCTTCTGGCAATTTTAACAATTATAACTCTAAAAATAAGATAGGTAGTAAAACAAAAAAATGAAAAAACAAAGAGCGGTAATACTCGGAGCAGGAGAAAGCGGAACCGGAGCAGCAATTCTTGCATTAAAACAAGGTTTTGATGTCTTTGTTTCCGATATCGAAGAAATTAAACCCGATTATAAAAAAACATTACAGGATTATAATATAACTTTTGAAGAAAACAAACATACCGAGAACCTTATTTTAAATAGCGATATTATAATAAAAAGTCCCGGAATTCCGGATACAGCTGATATTGTTAAAAAAGCGAGAGCGAAAAATATTTCGGTAATTTCAGAAATTGAATTTGCAGGAAAATATACCGATGCAAAAATGATATGTATAACCGGAAGTAACGGTAAAACCACAACAACAGAATGGATTTTTCATCTTCTTAAGAAAGCAGGATTAAATGCAGGATTAGCAGGAAATGTAGGAAGATCTCTGGCAAGACAGGTTGCCGAGAACAATTTTGATATTTACGTGCTTGAATTAAGCAGCTTTCAGCTTGACGGAATGAAAGATTTTAAAGCAGACATTGCCGTTTTGCTGAATATAACACCTGACCATTTAAACAGATACGAAAATAAATTTGAGAATTACGTTTCCTCAAAATTCAAAATAATTCAAAACCAGACAGAGAATGACGCATTTATTTATTGTGCCGATGATGATGTTATAAGTTCCGAAATTTCTAAAAGAATTATTAAAGCCGGACAGTATCCTTTCTCAATAAAAAAGAAGGTAAAGCAAGGTGCATACAGAAAAGACGGCAAAATTTTCATAAAAACAAACACAAAACAATTTACCATGGAAAACGGATTATTAACACTTGAAGGCGACCACAATGTCTATAACTCAATGGCAGCAGGAATAACAGCTCTTCTGAACAATATTTCCGACCGGAAATTGAAAATAAGCCTGTCTGATTTTACAGGTGTTGAGCATCGCCTCGAAAAATACCTTAAAATAAGAGGAATACAGTTTATTAACGATTCTAAAGCCACAAACGTAAATTCTGTTTGGTATGCTTTGAAAACCGTCGATGAAAAAATTGTTTTAATTATGGGCGGTCAGGATAAAGGAAACGATTACGGTATATTAAAAGATTTGATAAGCCGAAAAGTTAAGGCAATTGTTGCTCTCGGCATTGACAACAGCCCGGTTTTTAATGCTTTCAAAGACATAGTGCCTGTGTATGATACAAAATCTATGGAAGATGCCGTAAAATTATCATATCAGCTTGCAGATGAAGGAGACAATGTGCTCCTGTCCCCGGCTTGTGCAAGTTTTGATTTATTTAAAGATTATGAAGACAGAGGCAAAAAATTTAAGGAAGCTGTAAGAAATTTATAAGACAAAATGATTATTTTAAAAAAATATTTTAAAGGTGATGCCGTAATTTGGGCAATAGCTTTTTTGTTGCTCATTATATCAGTACCTGCGGTTTACAGCGCATCGGCATTAATCTCTCATAAAGCATATCAAGGCGATATGCACTTTCTTATAAAACAGATTTTTGCTGTTATAATGGCCTCTTCCGTTATTTATTTAAGCTATAAGATACCCTATAAATCTTATTTTGCTGTTGCTAAGGTGCTTTTTCCGGTAGCCATTATACTGCTCTTAATCACTTTATTGTCCGGAGTATCATATAATGATGCAAAAAGATGGATAGCTCTTCCCGGAACCGGAATCATAATACAAACTTCTGAGATTGCTAAAATTGCCCTTATAATGTTTGTTGCAAAAAATCTTGCAATAAAAGCAGATAAAGAAACTTACGAGAAAAATGTAAAAAAAGCTGCTGTTGCAAGTGTCATTACAATAGGATTAATATTTCCCGCCGACTTGTCATCTGCAATGCTTATAGGGCTCATTGTTGCCGTAATATTTTTTGCGGCAGGAGTAAAAATTAAAATTATTTATAAGATTCTGCTTATATCTGTTGTTTTAATGATTATGTATGTCTTAGCCGCCGAAGTTTTAGAGTTACCCGGCAGGTATTCAACCTGGCAGCACAGAATCGAAACATTTTTCGGAAATGAGGAAAACCTCAGTCCGGATGACACATACCAATCAGATGTTTCAAAAATGGCAATTGTTAACGGCGGTTTTTTCGGAAAAGGTCCGGGTAACGGAACGCTCAGATACTTACTTCCGCAATCTCACTCTGATTTTATTTTTGCTTTTATTACTGAAGAATACGGACTTCTCTTGGCCTTATTCATCATAACTCTCTATATAATACTGTTTTACAGAGGCATAAGAGCTGCTAACAAGTCTAAAAGCCTGTTTGCAATATACCTTGTGCTCGGATTTAGCCTTATGATTGTTTTTCAGGCATTTATAAATATAGGTGTGTCTGTCGGAGCTCTGCCCGTAACAGGGCAAACATTACCGCTGATAAGTATGGGCAGAACATCTCTGCTGGTAACGAGCTTTGCTGTTGGTGTTATTTTAAACGTAAGTAAGTATCAAAACGAAAAAACTGATGCAGGTGATAAAACCGAATAAAATATGAAACAAAAAAAAATATTAATAACCGGAGGCGGAACCGGAGGGCATATTTTTCCGGCAATTGCAATTGCACAAGCACTAAAAAGAGCTGACAGCAATATTGATATATTATTTGTCGGTGCAAAAGGCAAAATAGAAGAAAAGAAAGTTCCTGAAGCCGGCTTTAAAATTAAACTTTTAAACATTCGCGGTTTTCAGAGGAAACTATCTTTTGAATTTATTAAAAACATATTCAGATTAATGAGCAGCCTCTTCAAAGCAAACAAAATTATCAGGCGTTTCAAGCCAGATGTAGTTGTTGGCGTGGGCGGATATGCAAGCGGACCCGGAGTTTATGTTGCTTCTTTAAGAAAAATTCCGACAGTTATACAAGAGCAAAATTCATATCCCGGAATTACGAATAAAATACTTGCGAAAAGAGCAGATAAAATTTGTGTGGCATATGATGCCGCCAAAAAACATTTCCCGGAAAACAAAGTGGTAAAAACCGGAAACCCTGTCAGAGAAAAAATAAAAGATACTCCTGCCGACAGAGATGAAGTTTTATCTTTTTTTAACTTAGAGGCCGATAAAAAAGTTATTTTAAGTCTCGGAGGCAGCGGCGGTGCGAAAAGCATAAATGATGCAATTATAGAAAATTTAAATAAAATTGCATCTTCCGACATTTTCTTTATATGGCAAACAGGCAAAAACTATTACGAAAATTCTCTGAAAGCTGCAGAAAAACTGAGTCCTTCTAATATTAAAATATATGATTTTATCTCTCGTATGGATTTAGCATACAAAGCAGCAGACCTTGTAATTTCAAGAGCCGGTGCCGGAACAATCTCAGAACTTGCCATGCTCGGCAAAGCATCAATTTTGGTGCCTTCGCCGAATGTCGCGGAAGACCATCAGAAAAAAAATGCAGAAGCTCTGGTAAATATTAACGCCGCAGTTTTAATCGAAGATAATGAAGCAAAGAGCAAACTTATTGACAAAGCCCTGCAAATTATAAAAGACGAAAATAAATTAAAACAACTATCAGAAAATATTTTAAATGAAAGAATGCCGGATGCTGACATTTTAATAGGAAAAGAAATTTTGAATCTTATCAAATACTAAAAAGTGGCAAATAAAAATACAGACGTACTCAAAAAAATTAAGGCTGTATACTTCATCGGTATAGGGGGTATAGGAATGAGTGCAATAGCCCTTTTCTTTAAAAAATCAGGGGTTTTCACTGCCGGTTACGACAGAACAAAAACAATTATTACCGAGAAACTGATAAAAAACAAAATACCCGTTCATTTTAAGGATGATACTCGGCAGATTCCTAAAGAAGTTATTTCTGAAGATAAAAACAATGTAATAATAGTTTACACACCTGCCGTTGCACAATCTCATTCCGAACTGAAATTTTTCAAATCAAAAAAATATACGGTTTTAAAAAGAGCAGAAATATTAGGAATTATTACTTCTCAAAACAAAGTAATAGCTGTTGCCGGAACTCACGGAAAAACATCTGTCTCTACCGTAATATCCCACATTTTCAAAACAGCCGAAAAAAACTTCAATGCATTTTTGGGCGGTATCTCAAAAAACTATGACTCAAATCTTATTCTTTCCGAAAAACCCGACATATCAGAATATGCCGTTGTAGAAGCAGACGAATACGACCGTTCTTTTCTGAACTTATCGCCCTATACGGCAATAATTACGGCTGTTGACGAAGATCATCTTGATGTTTATAAAAACATAGAAGACATTAAACATACTTTCGAACAATTTATTTCTCAAACAAGCAAAAACGGCAACCTTTTAATTAAAAAAGATGTTAAATTATCAAAGAATATTTTTCCCGAAAATACTTTTACATATTCTCTTGATGTAAAATGTGATTATTATGCCGAAAACATTCAAATCAACACCCGAAAAAGCACATTCGACATAATAACACCGAACGGAAAAATAGAAAATGCAGTATTAAATATTCCGGGAAAACTTAACATAGAAAATGCCGTTGCTGCTGCAGCTGTTGCTGATATTCACAAAATTCCTTTCGACAAAATAAAGGACGGCTTGTCTTCCTGGCAGGGCGTTAAAAGACGTTTCGATTACATAATAAATACCGATGACTTAGTTTATATCGATGATTATGCTCATCACCCGGAAGAACTTTCTGCATTCATAAATTCTGTAAAAAACATTTACCCCGACAAAAAAACAATAATAATATTTCAACCTCATCTTTACAGCAGAACTCGCGATTTTGCCG
Source organism: uncultured Chlorobiota bacterium (assembly GCA_947311125.1). Classification (GTDB taxonomy): domain Bacteria; phylum Bacteroidota; class Bacteroidia; order Bacteroidales; family JAADGE01; genus JAADGE01. Next base: position 186 of record CAMZKI010000132.1, on the reverse strand, counting down.
ATGAATTTGCTGAAAGTTTAAGCCTTTGCGATGAAATAGTTCTGACCGATATTTATCCGGCAAGAGAAGCCCCCCTAAAAGGTGTCAGTTCAGAATTAATTTTCGACAAAATAAATTCCGGTAAAAAAATATTAATAAAAAAAGAGGAGGTTTTAAACAATCTGAAAAAAGAAAAAAATACGGTAT
>CAMZKI010000131.1 GCA_947311125.1 uncultured Chlorobiota bacterium | reverse complement strand
CACTTAAACCAATTTAAAACCGGTGATTAAAGCGTCATCGGTTCTTTTTTGTTTGCCTTTCCATTTTCTGAAAGACTTCTTAAGTTTTTCTTTTTGAACCGACAAAGGTTCGTCTGCATTATCAAGAATAGTTTTTTTCAGCCTCCCGAAAGAGTATTTTTGATTCTTTTCTCCTCCGAACTGGTCGGTAATACCGTCCGTAAACATATACAATATATCGTCTTTACGTATTTTTATATAATTATTCTTAAACGGTTTCATTGTAATATATGTCCCTATAGGCATATTGTCGGGACTGTAAGACATAATATCGTGATTTCTTAACAAAATAAGAGGTAAATTGGCTCCGGCATAGTTAACTTCTTGTTTTTCGGTATTATATATGCAAATTGCGGTATCAAAACCGTCATTTGTCGTAGAACGAACATTTTTTTGGTCTAAAGAAATAATTATTTCATCTCTGAATTTATTCAAAATTTCAGCAGCATCAAGAATCTTTTTACGTTTAATTATTTCTTCTAAAATAGTAATACCCAACATAGACATAAAGCCGCCCGGCACACCGTGTCCGGTACTGTCGGCAACAGCTGTTACAAAATATTCGTTAATTTTTGTAAAATAGTAAAAATCACCTCCTATTTTTTCTTTCGGGAGATAAAGTAAAAAAGAATCTTTGGTATTTTTTCTTAATATTTCAATTGAAGGAAATACCGCTTTTTGTATTTTCTGTGCATAACTTATACTGTCTTTTATATGAAGATTTTGAGTCTCTAATATCTTAGTCTGGTTTTCAATTTTTGCCTGATGCCGATATAATTTCCGGTTTTGTCTTTCAAGTTCTGCATTTTTTAAAGCTAATTGAAGATTTGTTCTTTCATACTGTTGCGTATATGTATAAAACATAACAATGACTCCGAAAAACACAAAAACAAATCCTACGATAAGATCTGCATATTTATCTTCTCTTGACGGATATCCCAAAATCTTATCCGGATAATTAAATTCATAATAAAGTAATGCCAAAAAAACCGATATTGTTACGGTTATTAACAAAACAATAGCTTTTTTATTCCTTATGGTTGCAATAATAAATGTTGCCCAAATAAAAAGATAATATTGAAAACCTCCTGACGACCCTCCGTTAGAAATCCACATTACCGGAGTATAAATAAGCGTATTTATCAATATTGCAGATATAGTAGGCAAAAAAAACTTTCTCCTGACTCTTGACAAATAATATAAAACAAGCAAAACTACTACCATTATCACAGTAGCATAAACTGTTATATCCGGAAGGTTCAAAAGGTAATTTGAAGCAGATGCCTGAATACCCAGAAAGACACCTATAAGAAAAGCTGCATTACTTATCCTGTGATTTAAAGGAAATTCCGAAACGGAACCTAATAATTTTGTTGACAGTTTACCCAATTTTTCCTGAAAGTAAATTAAGATGCAAAGTTATATAAAATTACGGAATTAAAATTGAACTGTCGCCGTAACTTAAAAATCTGAAATCGTTTTTTAAAGCATATTCGTAAACATTTTTCCATTTTTCACCTATAAAAGCAGCAATTAATAATAATAACGTGCTCTTAGGCTGATGGAAATTCGTAATTAATTTTTTAACGATTTTAAATTCATAACCCGGAACAATTATTATTTGAGTAGATGCTTCAAGGCTGCTTTTTTTTTCCCTGTCAAGATACTCCGATATATTTTTAAGAGATTTTTCGACACTTAAATTACCCGAAATATCATACACTTCCCATTGTGAAATATGAAAATTATCTGTTTGCTTGTTATTATGCAGCTTTACCCCGAGCCAATATAAACTTTCAAGGGTTCTTACGCTTGTTGTTCCTACAGAAACTACGTTTTTATTTTCAATAAGCTCCTTAATTAACTTTTTACTTACGGTAAAATGCTCTGTATGCATCTTATGCTCCGAAACAAAATCACTTTTTACGGGCTTAAAAGTTCCGGCACCTACGTGTAAAATTAATTCCGAAATATTTACTCCTTTTGATTTTATTTTGGATATTAACTCTTCGGTAAAATGGAGTCCGGCAGTAGGAGCCGCTACCGAACCTTTTTGTTTGGAATACACCGTTTGATAGCGAATTTTATCAGCCTCTTCAGACTCTCTTTTCAAATACGGAGGTATGGGAGTTACTCCTGCATTCTCTAAAATATCTGCAAAACTTATTTTTTCGTTATCCCAGAGAAACTCGATTATATAATTATTATTTTCTGCTTTTATCTTTTTTGCAGTAAGAATAAAAGATTTATCCCCCGCTTTAAATTCCGAAACTATTTTTTCAGACTTCCATTTTTTTAAATTCCCTATCGCACAATACCACTTACAGCTTTTTGTTTCCTGAAATATTTGTTCGTAATCAGACGGTTCATAAGGCTCCAAACAAAAAATTTCTATTTTTGCTCCGGTAGGCTTTCTGAAAGTAAGCCTTGCCTGAATAACTTTTGCCGTATTAAAAACAATCAAATCTTTTTTTGATAAAACATCAGGCAAATTATAAAACTTTTTATGATATATTTCTCCTGAATTATATATCAGAAGTTTAGATAATTCACGACCGGCTGAAGGATATTTTGCAATTCTGTCATTCGGCAAATTATAATTATAATCATTAATATTTATGTTATCAGCAATCATAGTATAAAATTTCGACAAATATAAAATTTAATAATTTCAAAAAAATATGCAACCGTTATTACAGAAACATATCTGTAAAAATGTATGTTGAATTTAAAATTTTAATTATGAAACAAAAATTATTTTTATTAGCTGTTTTTTTACTGACTTTCTCCTACGGTTTTACTCAAAAAGCCGAAATGAAAGGAGCTATGATGAACATTAAATGGGACACAGAAACTCATGTTATACGCTGTTCCGATTTTAATGTTACTAAACCCTTACGTGAAATTGCCGCAGAACACCCTGTTACCGAAAACAAATTATATCCGTTTACTGAATATCCGGACAGAGACGGAAAACCGGTTCAAAAATTTGTTTATACTGTCGAAAAAGACGGACCGAAATACGGTAACGAACCCTCTTTAATTCAAAGAGATTTCGGGAAAACCCTTTCGGGTAAAGCATTATTGCAAAATTGGGCAGGACAAACAGCTTCCAGTCTCAGACCTTTTGACCCGACAGGTGCTGCAAGCCCCAACCATTACATCCAAATGATAAATTCTACGACCTATGTCATATATGACAAAACCGGAACACAAGTATTGTCAGGAACATTAGGCGATTTATGGTCTCCGCCGAATACTGAAAATTCAGGAGATCCCATCGTATTATACGATAAAGATGCCGACAGATGGTTCTTAAGTCAATTCGGAGAATCCGGAAATAAAATATACATTGCAATATCTCAAACCAACGACCCAACAGGTGCATGGTACACTTATACATTTACCTCTCCTGATTTTCCGGATTATCTTAAATTCGGTGTTTGGCAAGACGGTTATTATATGACAGCGAACTATGCTCAAAAAATATTTGCTTTTAACAGAGATAAAATGTTAGCCGGAGACGGAACTGCAGAAGCTGTTTACCAAACATTCTCTCCTCCTCAGCCATCAGGTTTCTTTTCTCCTATGCCTGCCGATGCATCGGACAGTGCCCTGCCTGACGCAGGCACACCCTGCACTATTTTTACATACTCAGATGACGCTTGGGGTGGCGGAAACATTGATGCCGTAAACTTATTCAACGCCTCTGTTGATTGGGGAACCCTTACAATGACAGTTACTAATGCAGGTGCTTTGGCAACAGATGCTTTTGATGCTTCTTACGACCCAAGCTGGAACGATATCCCGCAACCCGGCACAACTCAAATGCTTGACGGAATAGGCGGAGCTCTTATGTTTAGAGCACAATGGATGAAATGGACAGGATATAACACCGTAGTTTTAAGCTGGGGTGTAAAAGTAAGTGCATCACAAAGAGGAATTTTCTGGTGTGAGCTGAGACAAGACCAAACAGATAATTCTTGGTCAATTTACCAACAAGGTATTTATGCTCCCGGAACTGCTTACTATTGGATGAGCAGTGCAGCTATGAACTATGCGGGTGATATTGCTTTATGCTATGCAAAAAGTGACCCTACCGATAATACATATATGAGTTTGGCTTACTCCGGAAGAAAAGCATCAGATCCTCTCGGAACAATGACCTTAAGTGAAGTTATTGTTCAAGCCGGAGAAGGTGCCCAAACAGGAATTAACAGAAACGGAGACTATGCACATACAGCTCTCGATCCTGACGGCTATACATTCTGGCACACAGGCGAATATATTAAAGCAGACGGTTCTGCAGGAACCAGAATATATTCTTTCAGAATATCAGAGCCTGATGATCCGAATAACTTTGTAGCTCAAGCCGTAAGTACAACACAAATAGATTTATCTTGGGATTTAAATCCAAACGGAGAACCTGCATTAATAGCTTGGTCGGCAGACGGAACTTTCGGTACACCTGTTGACGGAACAACTTATGCACCGGGAGATGCAATTCCGGGAGGGGGTATAGTTCTTGCTTACGGTACCACACCCACTGCTTACAGCCACACAGGTTTAACTCCGTCAACCACATATTACTATAAAGGCTGGTCATATCAAACAGGAAATACATATTCAGGCGGAACACTTATCTCAGCAACCACACTCGGCGACCCGGAAAACCTTGCTGCAAATGCCGTTTCTACTTCCCAAATAGACTTGAGTTGGAATCTTAATGATGCTTCCGATAATGTTCTGGTAGCCTGGTCGGCAGACGGAACTTTCGGTACGCCTGTTGACGGAACAACTTATGCTTCGGGAGATGCAATTACCGGAGGCGGAACTGTTTTGTATTACGGCTCTGCAACATCATTCAACCACACAGGACTAAACTCGGCAACACAATATTTTTATAAAGCTTGGTCTAATCTCGGCGGAACAAATTATTCTCCCGGAGTAACGGCAAACGCAACAACACTTTGCGGAACAATCTCAGCGTTCCCTTATCTTGAAGATTTTGAAGGCGGAACATTACCTACTTGCTGGTCGTATGAAGGAACAGCATGGACCTATGAAAACGGAGGACACAACGGAAACCCTGCAGCAGCATATTCAGGAAGTTTTAATGCTTTATTCTACAATGGATCTTGGACAGCAGATGTAAGTAAATTAGTAACATCGGCTTTAGATTTATCCGATTTCTCTGATGCAACATTAACATTTTGGCATACACAGGCAGATTGGTCAGGCGACCAAGATGAACTAAGAGTATTTTATAAAGATGCAGCCGGCGGAACATGGACTCAACTTGCTGTTTATACAAACAACATTACTGCTTGGACACAAGAAACAATAACTCTGCCCAACTTAAGTAACGATTATTATATCGCATTTGAAGCTACAGGACAATACGGCTACGGTGTTGCAATTGATGACATACAAATTGACGGTACTCCGGCTTGTAATGCACCTTCTGTTCAAGTATCAAGTTTAGGTCAAAGCGGACAGAATGCAAACGATATTACAATTT
>CAMZKI010000130.1 GCA_947311125.1 uncultured Chlorobiota bacterium | reverse complement strand
TCAAAACAGCTCTTTGTTTTTTATATATTTGCAAAAAATAAAAGAATATGAACAAAAAATTTTACTTCAAATGCAGAACCTGCGGAGAAGAAATAGGAGGTTTCAGGCAATGGTTTGCAAACAATCAAAAATGTCCGAAATGCGGTGATAATAAGATTGATACAATTTATAACACACCGAAAGAAAAAATAAAAGAACTTATAAGCAAAGATGCAAAACCCGAAAGTCTGTGGCATTATTTCGATTTCCTGCCTTTGGAAAATAAAGAAAACATAATCACCGACGGTGAAGGTGTTGCACCTATGGAAAGATGGGCATTTTTTGAAGACTATGCAAAGAGAAAATATAATCTTAACCTCGAAGTTTACATAAACAGAAACGATAAAAGTTTTGCAACGGGAACTTTTAAAGATAAAGGCGGTGCCGTAGCTGCAAGTGTTCTTAAAGAACACGGAATAAAAGAATACGTTGTGGCAAGCACCGGAAATACCGCAACCGCATTTGCCCATTATTTGGCAAAAGCCGGAATTTCCTGCTCCGTTTTTATGCCCGGCGATGCTTTTAGAGACAGTATGGCTCATATAAGTGCTTACGGGCAAAAAGTTTTTCATGTGCAGGGCGATTATGCTTACGCAAAAAAAGTGGCTGCCGATTATGCAAAAAAATATAATGCTCTTATTACCGGCGGAAACCTTGACCCTTTGCGTTTGGAAGCCAAAAAAACACAGGTGTTCGAAATGATGCGTTTGCTCGGTAAAATCCCTGATGTTTACATTCAGGCATTAAGCGGCGGAACGGGACCTTTTGCCGTTGATAAAGCATTCAGAGACTTCGAAGAACTCGGTATCTTCGGTAAACTGCCGCGTTTCCTGCTTTCGCAAGGCGACCGTTGTGCTCCTATGGCTGATGCTTGGAAAAAAGCAAAAGAAAGCAACTATCCCGACGGCTGGGAAAAAGATTATCCTGTTTATGAAAATCCTGAAGTTTTAATTCCTACCATTGCTACCGGTAATCCGGGTATGTATCCGTTAATGGGACCTTTGGTAAAACGAAGCGGAGGCGAAATTTTTGCCGTAAAAGAAGATTTAGCTCTTGATATGATTCGTTTAATTGCTTTTGAACGTGTTATAAAAATCGGACCGGCTTCGGCTGCCGGATTGCTCGGCTTTTTTGAAGCTCTTAAAAGAGGACTTATAAAAGACGGCGAAAGCGTATTTATAAATATGGGCGAAAGTGCAAACCGTGCCTATCATTATATGCACGAAGCCGCATATACAATCAGTGAAATAAATACAGTTGATGATTGCGAACATTTTGACAGAGAAAAGAACAGAAAAACAGTTTGGCAACCTTTTGAAAACTATTAATGCAACTTTTGCGTATAAATGCTTGTTTGTAAAATATTATTTTCAAAATTAATACGTTTTCAAAGAAACTAAATTTAAAAGATATGAAACGATTGTTAACCGTTATTTTAATATTTATCGGATTTAATGCTTTTTCGCAAGGATATAAGATTGAAATTAATATTAAAAATTTGCCCGATAAAGAAGTTATTCTCGGGCATCATTTTGCGACCCAATTAATACCTGATGATACCATAACTTTAAACTCAAAAGGATACGGTGTTTTTAAAGGGAAAGAACCGCTCCCGGGGGGAATGTATTTTTTGTTTTTACCCAATAAATCTTTTTTTGATTTTATGCTCGATAAAGATCAAGTGTTTTCAATAACAGCCGACACTTCTGATTACGATAATTCGGTAAGTTTTAAAGGTTGTGAAGAAAATACACGTTTTCAGGCATATAAAAAATACTTAAGTAATGCGGGCAAGCTCAGAAAACAGCTTCTTGAAGACAGAAAAAATTTTAAAGATGATAAAAATAAAATTGCAGAAATTGATGCAAAACTTAAAAAACTCGGAGAAGAGTCGGAAGCTTATTTTCAAAAAACAGTAAATAAGCATCCTGATGATTTTTTTTCTAAATTTCTGAAAGCAACAAGAAGAGTTGAAGTTCCTAAAGATATTACGGATAAAAAACAGCAGTATTTTTGGTTCAGGCATCATTATTTCGATAATTTTGATATTTCCGACCCGCGTTTACTTAGAACTCCTATTTACGAGAATACGATTGATACATATCTTGATAAGGTTTTGGTGCAACATCCCGACACGCTTATTCCTGAAGTTGATATGCTTATTGAAAAATCAAGAACAAATGATGAGCTTTTCAGATATATGCTCGTGCATTTATTCAATAAATATGCTTCATCTCAAGTTATGACGGCAGAAAATGTTTATGTCCATATTGCCGATAAATATTACATAAAAGAAGCAAAATGGAGTGATCCTGAATTTATTTCAGATTTAAAAAAGAAGATTAAGAGAAGAAAAAAATGTTTGATAGGAGTTACGGCTCAAAATATTGTGTTTAACGAAGTGCCTGCAGATACTTCTGAAATAAATAAGCTTATAAAAGAAGTTGATAATATTAAAGCACAAGGACTTAAAATTGAAAAATCGGAAGCTGACAGTACCATAAAATACAATCTCAAAGTTGAAGTTCTTAAAGAATTTTACGATAAGTTTCCGGTAACAAATACACTTTACAAAACAAAAGCCAAATATACAATTCTTTGGTTCTGGACACCGGATTGCAGCCACTGTAAAAAAGAAACACCGCTTTTTCATGATGCATATGTTGAAAAAAATATGAAAGAAAAAGGAGTTGAGGTTATTACAATGTTCCTGCAAAAAGACTTGACGGACTGGAAACGTTTCTCTAAAGTTACAAGAGAATGGCTTGAATTTATTGAAAAACATAATATGACAGATTGGACAAACGGTTGGGATCCTTTCGACCCGTTCAGGATAAATTATGACATTAACAGTTCGCCGGTTTTATATCTTTTGGATAAAAATAAAAAAATAATTGCCAAAAGAATAGGATACGAGCAAGCATTAGAAATTATAGAAAACGAGCTAAAGGCAAAAAAAAATAAATCAGGCACAAATATATTACCGTAAACATTCACGGTTTTGCTTAAAGCGAAGCTGTGAATGTTTTTATTCATAATTCGGAAATAAAATCTTGATTAAAAATACCGTAAAATACAATTATCCTTGGGGGCACGATAAGTCCTACAATGATTTTTCCGCTTATTTTAAGAAACAATTTAAACAAAGAGTTCAGAAAATTGCCGTTGATGCCGGTTTTACCTGTCCTAACAGAGACGGAAAAAAGGGCAGGGGAGGTTGCACGTATTGTAATAACGATACTTTTAATCCGTTTTATTGCAGTCCGAAAAAAACAATAACACAACAGCTTAACGAAGGAATTGCTTTTTTTGCCGAAAAATATAAAACACAGCAATATTTAGCATATTTTCAGGCATATTCAAATACCTATGCCGATGTAAAAACTTTGAAAAAATATTATAACGAAGCTCTTTCGGTAAAAGGTGTTATAGGTTTGGTAATTGCTACACGACCCGATTGTGTTGATGAGGAAATTTTGGATTATTTGCAGAAACTTGCCGAGAAATATTATATCGTTTTAGAATACGGAATTGAAACTTGCAGTAACGATACTTTAAAAAACATAAATCGCGGACATACATTTGAAGACAGCATAAAAGCACTTGAAATATCAAAAAACAGAGGGATTCATACAGGTGTGCATTACATTATCGGTTTACCGGGTGATTCTCGCAAAGATAACCTTGAGCATGCAAAATTATTATCAGATTTGCCTTTTGAAACATTAAAATTACATCAGTTACAAATAATAAAAGGAACACGTATGGCAAAACAGTATGCTGAAAACTCAGAAATATTCAATTTGTTTTCTGCCGATGAGTATATCAATTTTGCAGTGCAATTTGCAGAGCGGCTCAATCCGAAAATAATTATAGAACGATTTATAAGCGAATCTCCTTCCGATATGCTTATTGCTCCGAAATGGGGAGGATTTAAAAATTTTGAAATTACGGCAAAAATCCTGAAAAAGTTTAAAGAAAAAAATACTTGGCAGGGAAAATTATATGCTCAATAATACTTATCGGGCTTTTCTTCTCGGTCTTTATATTTTGCCGCAAGAAGCGAAATAAGTTTCCTGAATGTTTCTATGGCTGTTTTTGTGTCTTTACTTATTTCTTTCTTTTGCATATTTAACAGCATTACGGCATATAATCCGTGCAGGCAGACATCAATATCGTTTTCTGCCGTTCCCTGCATTTTTTTTTCAAGTTCTTTTATATGAGGTAAAGCCAAATCAAAATATTGCCTGTACTGAACTTCTTCGGGGCGATTAAGCAGCCAAAGGTGCAGGTCGTATAAATCATTAACGATATTACGCAGTATTTGCAAATGTCCGGACTTTTTAATATTCTCAAGCTTTGCCATTTGTATTATACTTTTATACCAATTCAGAATATTTTCTTTTATCTCGTCGGACACATCATATTTGTCAACAATAAACTCTTTTATTTTTTCAATGTCAAAATTAAGAGCTCTTATTGTATCTTCGGTTTGCCACATATACAGGATGTATTCGGCAATATTTGTTTGTTTTAATTCGCTTGAAATAAGCATATTATTTAAAGTTAAAAAAGTTTGTCGATATTTGAAGGCGGGTCTCCCCATACAGCTTTGTCGTCAGTTTCAACAATCGGTCTGTTTATAAATTTAGGATTTTCAATCATTATTTTAATCAATTCGTCATCGCTTAAGTTTTTATCTTTATAGTTTGCCTTGTATTCTTTTTCCTGTTTGCGCAGCATATCTTTCGGAGTTACATTCATTTTTGAAAATAATGACTTAAGGCTTTCAAAGGTGAAAGGCTCGTCTTTAAGGTATAAAACAGTTATAAAATCAACATTTTTGCTTTGCAGATATTCTAACCCTGCTCTGCTTTTTTTGCATCTCGGATTATGGTAAATTTTTATCATTTTATTAAAATATTTAATTTGTTAGTTGTATAATTAATTATTTTTCGGCAATGTAAAGACCTGTTCCGTATTTTATCGGTATTTTTTTTGTTTTCTCAAAACTTTGCTCTAATTCTCTATGTATGTATTTTTTAAAGTGTTTATAATCACTTTTTTCCATAAATTCTAAGAATTTTATGAATATTGGAGTTTTTCCGGCAAAATCGTGTAACACGACATATTTTTTAGAAACCCTTTTCATTTCTTTCAGAAGATTTTCTCTTTTATCTTGCTTTACTCCGTGCAAAACAAAAGATGCCGTAACAATATCAAAAGAACTGTCTTTAAACCGGGATAAATCCTCTGCGTTGATATGATGGAATTTTATATCGGGGTGGTTTTTAACAGCTTGCTTAATCATTTTTTTTGAAAAATCAACCCCTTCCACTTTTGAAGCTCCGAATTTGTTAAGTGCAGCACTCCAAGCTCCTGTGCCGGTACCTATATCAAGAATTGTTTTTCCGGCAATTACGATTTCTTTATCAAGTTCTTTAACAGAATGACTGAATCCTTTTTGTAAAGAGCTGTCAAATTTAGAATATACCGGAGCTATAAGGTCAAAAATAAACTTTGCTCTTTTATCCGGATCTTTTGAAAAATAGTTTCTTACAGACATAAAATTATTTTATTTACCTCCGAACTGCATAAGATATGCTTTTATAAACGGATTTAAGTCGCCGTCCATAACACCCTGAACATCTGATGTCTCATATCCTGTTCGGTTATCTTTTACTAACTTATAAGGGTGCATAACATAATTTCTGATTTGCGATCCCCATTCTATCTTTTTTTTGTTACCCTCTATTTCGGCTTGTTTTTCTTGTCGCTTACGAAGTTCTATTTCATAAAGATGTGATTTTAAAATACGAAGAGCATTCTCCTTATTTGTGAGTTGAGAACGTGTTTCGGTATTTTCAACTGATATTCCCGTCGGTTTGTGTCTTACTCTTACGCCTGTTTCCAGTTTGTTTACTCCTTGTCCGCCTGCACCTCCCGAACGAAATGTTTCCCAAACTATGTCTGCGGGGTTAATTTTTATTTCGATAGAATCGTCAACGGCAGGGGAAACAAAGACCGAAGCAAAAGATGTATGTCTTCTGTTGCTTGAATCAAAAGGAGACAACCTTACAAGCCTGTGAACACCGTTTTCACTTTTTAAATATCCGTATGCGTAATCACCCTCAAATTCAAGTGTTACACTTTTGATACCGGCTTCATCTCCGGCTTGATAATAAAGCTGCTTTACTTTGTAATTATTGCGTTCACCCCAACGAATATACATACGCATAAGCATTTCTGCCCAATCGGTGCTTTCGGTTCCGCCTGCTCCGGGATTTATTTTTAATATTGCACTTAAAGTGTCTTCTTCATTTCTCAGCATATTCCTGAATTCAAGTTCTTCAATTAAATTCAGAGTTTTATTATATGCTTCCTCAAGTTCTTTTTCATCGGCTTCTTCAGCTTCGTAAAACTCATAAATAATTTCTAAATCATCGCAAGCCGAAACGATATTTTCAAAATCGGTTATCCAAGATTTTATACGAGATATTTCTTTAAGTTTTTTTTCTGCTTTTTTAGAGTCAGCCCAAAAATCAGTTTCTTGTGTTGTTTTTTCTTCTTCAAACAACATTTTTTTCTTTGAGTCAATGTCAAAGATACCCCCTCAACGCATCTTTGCGTTTAATCAATTCTTCAATATTTTCTTTGTTTATCATCTGATAAATTAATTACTTTTGTCAATTAAGACAGCAAATATATAAATTGAATTTTTAAAATCAATTCTTAAATATTATATTTAGGGCAAAATTTTTGTGCAGGCATATGCATAAAAAGAACTTTTGAAAATACATAAATGATAAATAGTTCCGAATATATTATCCTTACAATTTCTGACAATAAAGATATTTTAGAGGTTGTAAAGAAAAGTTTTAAAGACGAAGTGCAGGCATACTCTGTAATTACTTCGGGAATAACAGGTGAAGTTTTTGACTTAATAGAGGAACAAAAGCCGGATATTATTTTGCTTGATATTGATTACGGCGAAGATACCAAAGGGCTTGACTTGTTGATGGATTTAAGGGAGTTTGAAATGACTATGCAAATTCCCGTGTTGGTTATGTCAAGCAGCAACATAGATATAGAACGTGCCGTAATGTTCGGAGCCGGCGATTTCCTGAAAATACCTTTTGACAGGTTAGAGCTTACTGTAAGAGTAAAGTCTTTGCTTTCGTTGTTTAAACTTATAGAAGGAATTACGGGACAAACTGAAATATTGGAAAAAAAATCTTCGGAACTGGAAATGAAAAATGCTCAGTTGGAGGCAGAAAAAAACAAGACCGATGAGTTACTCCAAAATATTTTGCCTTATGAAATTGCCGAGCAACTAAAAAATAAAGGAGAGGTAAAGGCTAAAAAATACAGAATGGTAACAATTATGTTTACCGACTTTAAAGATTTTACAAAGATATCAGCAGAACTTGAGCCGGAAGAAATAATTAAAGAACTTGGTGTTTATTTTAAGAAATTCGATGAAATAACTGAAAACCATTTTATCGAAAAAATAAAAACCATAGGAGATGCATATATGTGTGTGGGCGGGCTTCCGTTAAGAAATAAAAGTAACCCTATCGATATAGTTCTTGCAGCAATGGAAATTCAGCAGTTTATGAAAGAGTATAATTCCTTGAGAAGAGCAAAAGGACATACGGTTTGGGAACTCAGAATAGGAATTCATACAGGAAAAGTTATAGCGGGGGTTATAGGAAGCAAAAAATTTGCCTATGATATATGGGGAGATGCTGTAAATACTGCCAGCAGGATGGAAACAGCAAGTGAACCCGGTAAAATTAATATTTCAGGAGAAACCTATAAGTATATAAAAGACTATTTCATTTGCACATATCGCGGAAAGATATCGGTTAAGAATAAAGGCGAGATTGATATGTATTTTGTAGAAGGTCTTAAAAAACAATATCGTGAAGGAGATGACCCGATTAAGCCTAATGAAAAATTTCAAGAAAAACTTTCAGAATTCTAAAGTGTTAAAAATTGAAAAAACAAAGGCTGCCCTTACAGTATCTTTAATTATTACTTTTTTACTGATATTTACAAGTTCTAACTTTTCGCAAAAGGCTGCTAATGAGGATACTATAATAAAAAAAGAAGGTAAGTCTGGGAATGATTATGAGATAAAACCCGGTATATTTCAATATGAAGAATACCTTCCGTTACTTGAAAATAAGAAAGTTGCTTTAGTCGCAAACCAAGCTTCCGTTATTGATTCCGTGCATTTACTTGATTTTTTGTTATCAAAAGATGTTAACGTAGTAAAAGTTTTTGCTTTGGAACACGGGTTCAGAGGTAATATTGACAGAGGTCAGCATTTTTCAACAGAAATTGATAAGAAAACAGGGACTCCGATAGTTGCAATGTACGGAAAAAACAGAAAGCCAAAAGCTGAGCAACTTTCTGATATAGATGTTATTATATTTGACATTCAGGATGTGGGCGTGAGGTTTTATACTTATATAAGCAGTATGCATTTGCTTATGGAGGCTTGTGCCGAAAATAATAAGAAACTCATTATTCTTGACAGACCGAATCCTCTCGGATTTTATGTTGACGGTCCTGTCTTGAAATCCGATTTTAAATCTTTTGTAGGAATGCATACCGTTCCGGTTGTTCACGGGCTTACAGTCGGAGAACTTGCTCTTATGATAAACGGTGAAAAATGGTTGAAAAACGGTATTCAATGTGATTTAAAAATCATAAAAGCAAAAAACTATAAACATTCTGATAAGTGGCATCTTAAAATAAAACCGTCTCCTAACCTGCCTAATGATAAGGCAATTCTCCTGTATCCTTCACTGTGCTTTTTTGAAGCAACCGAAATAAGTATAGGCAGAGGAACTCTTTTTCCGTTTCAGGTAATCGGCTATCCGGATACTTCTTTCGGGAAGTTCTGTTTTGTACCCGAAGATATTCCGGGAATGCAGATAAATCCTGTGCAGGAAGGAAAAAAATGTTACGGAACAGATTTAAGGAACACTGAAGATACCCTATTCACCGTTAAATATTTGATAGAATTTTATAATAAGTTTCCCGATAAATCAAAGTTTATAACTCACAAGAGGTGGTTTAATCTGCTTGCGGGTAATTCTGAACTTTATAATCAAATAATGTCCGGATTATCAGAAAAAGAAATACGAAAAACTTGGCAAAAAGATTTAACTAAATATAAAAAAATAAGAAAAAAGTACTTGTTATATACTGATTTTGAGTGATTTTATGCAATATGGCATTTCATTAAGAATAAAGAAGAAAACCCGCAATCTTAAAACTGCGGGTTAATTTTATGAAAAAAATATATTTATTCTTTTTCTAAAAACGGATATCGATAATCAACGGGAGTAACCAGTGTTTCTTTAATTGTTCTCGGATTAGTCCAACGTATTAAGTTCAGGTAACTTCCTGCTTTGTCGTTAGTTCCGGATGCTCTTGCTCCTCCGAAAGGTTGTTGATCGACAACCGCTCCCGTAGGTTTGTCGTTAAGATAAAAGTTACCGGCAGAATTACGTAATGCCTCGTATCCTTGTAATAATGCTTCTCTGTTTTGAGCAAAAACAGCACCTGTAAGAGCATAAGGCGAAGTTTCGTCACATAATTTTAATGTTTCTTCATATTTATTATCATCATAGACGTAAATTGTGATAACCGGACCGAAAATTTCTTCCTCCATAGTTATAAAATGCGGGTCTTTTGTCAGGATGACGGTAGGCTCAATAAAATATCCTTTTGATTTATCGCTTCCGCCGCCCGAAATTATTTCAGCTTTATCCGATTTTTTTGCTTCATCAATAAAGCTTACAATACTGTCAAAAGCACTTTCGTCAATAACAGCATTCATAAAATGGCTGAAATCGTCAGTGTCTCCTACGGTAAAGCTCTCAATATCATCTTTCAGGTAATTTTTAATATCCTCCCAAAGAGAGGCAGGAATGTAAGCACGGGAAGCAGCAGAGCATTTTTGTCCCTGGTACTCAAAAGCTCCTCTTGTTATTGCCGTTGCAACCTGTTTGGCATCAGCCGATTTATGTGCAAAAATAAAATCTTTTCCTCCTGTTTCGCCAACTATTCGCGGATACGCTTTGTAGGTATTAATATTATTTCCGATGGTTTTCCAAAAATGTTTGAAAGTAACCGTAGAACCGGTAAAATGAACACCTCCGAAATCCGGATGAGAGAATATTTCTTTTCCTATAACAGAACCTTGCCCGGGAATGAAATTTATAACTCCGGCAGGTAACCCGGCTTCTTCATATATTTTCATTAGGAAATAATTTGAAAATACAGAGGTTGTGGCAGGTTTCCAGACTACTGTATTACCCATCAGAACAGGAGCCATACTTAAATTGGAAGCAATTGATGTAAAATTGAAAGGAGAAAGAGCAAATATAAATCCTTCCAAAGGTCTGTATTCCAATCTGTTTATAGTTCCGGGAGCATTGTTAGGCTGGTCAG
>CAMZKI010000129.1 GCA_947311125.1 uncultured Chlorobiota bacterium | reverse complement strand
GTAGTAAGGCATGACGTTCTCGGTAAAGTTAAGCATAAAATCCCTACTATGCTTAATTACCAAACACATATAGATAAAAACTCTATGTTTAACACCCCTCCTGTCATTCCTGTTTTTACGGCTCTTCAAACAATGAAATGGGTTAAAGAAAACGGAGGAGTTGAAGGTATGCACAAAAGAAATACCGAAAAAGCAGAAACATTATATGCCGAAATTGACCGAAACAAACTGTTTAAAGGAACTGTTGCACAAGAAGACCGTTCTTTAATGAATGTTTGCTTTGTTATGAATGATGAATATAAAGAACTTGAAGCAGAATTCCTTGAATTTGCGACCTCTAAAGGTATGATAGGTATAAAAGGACATCGTTCTGTAGGAGGTTTCAGAGCATCTCTATATAATGCACTTTCTATTGAAAGCGTAAATGCACTTGTTGATGTTATGAAAGAATTCGAGAGTAAGCATTAATAAAAATCAGCCATCTAAAAATAAAATAAAACAAAATGAAAATAACAGTAGCAACCGTAAAGCCTTTCGCACCTGAAGCAGTAAGGAAAATAAAAGAAACAGCCGAAGATACAGGATATGAATTTGCATTACTGGAAAAATATGAAGACCAAAAAGACTTAATCGAAGCCGTAAAAAATACTGACGCATTAATTATAAGAAGCGATAAAGCGACACGCGAAGTTATTGAATCCGGCAACCGTCTGAAAATAATAGTAAGAGCCGGTGCAGGTTACGACAATATTGACCTTACGGCAGCAACTGAAAAAGGAATTGTAGTTATGAATACTCCCGGGCAAAACTCAAATGCAGTGGCAGAACTTGCTTTGGGTATGATGGTCTATAATGCCAGAAACAAATTTAACGGAAAGTCCGGAACCGAGCTAAAAGGGAAAAAACTAGGTATTCATGCTTACGGAAATGTAGGTAAGCTTGTAGCAAACATAGCAAAAGGTTTTGGTATGGAAGTTTTTGCTTTCGATGCCTTTGTGCCGAAAGAAGTTATTGAAGCCGACGGAATAAAAGCTCTTGACTCTGCCGACGAACTATACTCTATTTGTCAATATGTCTCACTGCACATTCCGGCAAATGAGGATACAAAACAATCAATTGATTATGACCTTCTTTCTAAAATGCCCGATGGTGCAACCTTAGTAAATACGGCACGAAAAGAAGTTATAAATGAAGATGATTTATTGAAGCTAATGCAAGACAGAAGCGATTTTAAATATCTTTCTGACATTGCTCCGGATAAAAAAGAAGAATTGGAAGAAAAATTTCCTGACAGGGTTTTCTTTACTCCTAAAAAAATGGGAGCTCAAACAGTGGAAGCAAATCTAAATGCAGCAGTAGCATCTGTCAAGCAAATAATTAACTTCTTTGAAAACGGAGATACAACTTTTCAAGTTAATAAATAAACAAAAGTTATATACAAACCATTAATAAGTCAAATAATTATGTCAATACTAAAACCTTTTAAAGGAATACGACCAAAGCCGGAACTGGCAGAAAAAGTTGCTTCGCGTCCCTATGACGTATTAAATTCCGCAGAAGCTAAAAAAGAAGCAGAAGGAAATCCATATTCCTTTTATCATATCATAAAACCGGAAATTGACTTGCCGGAAGATATTGATATTCACTCTATGCCGGTTTATGAAAAAGCTAAAGAAAACTTTGAACGTATGTTTAAAGAAGGTGTTTTTATTCAAGACGAAAAACCTTCTTATTACATTTACGCTCAAACAATGAACGGAAAAACACAATACGGTTTGGTAGCAGGTGCAGCCGTTGAAGATTATCTTAACGGAATAATAAAAAAACACGAACTTACCCGTCCGGACAAAGAAGAAGACCGTATGAATCACGTAAGAGTTTCAAATATAAATGCAGGTCCGGTTTTCTTTGCATACAGAGATAATACAAAAATTGACGAAATTATTTCCGAAAAAACAAAGAATAAACCCGAATATGATTTTACGACAGATGACGAAGTAAGACATCGAATGTGGATTATCAACAATGATGCAACCGTAAAAAATATTGAAAAAATATTCTCGGAAGAAGTTGAATACCTGTATGTTGCGGACGGACATCACAGAACCGCCGCCGCTGCTCTCGTAGGAAAGGAAAGAAAAGATGCAAATCCGAATCATACGGGAAACGAAGAATACAATTTCTTTTTATCCGTAAATTTCCCCGCAAGCCAGCTGACAATTATTGACTATAACAGAGTAGTAAAAGACCTTAACGGCTTAAGCGAAAAAGAGCTTATCGAAAAACTGCGAACAAGTTTTGATATAGAAAATATGGGCAGCGAAGAATATAAACCGAAAAAACTACACGAATTTTCTATGTATATCGGAGGAAGCTGGTATAAACTTACGGCAAAAAAAGGAACTTATAAAGAAGATGACCCCGTAGGTGTTTTAGATGTTACTATTTTAACCGAACAAATTCTTGCTCCGCATCTTAATATAAAAGATTTAAGACGTTCAGACAGAATTGAATTTGTAGGAGGCATCAGAGGACTTGGAGAATTAAAGAAAAGAGTTGACTCGGGTGAAATGAAAATTGCTTTTGCTCTTTATCCGGTTTCAATGAAACAACTTATGGACATTGCAGACAACAATCTGATTATGCCGCCTAAAGTTACTTGGTTTGAACCTAAATTAAGAAGCGGTCTGATAATACACAGTTTAGATGATTGATTTCTTAAAATTACTTATAAAAAACTGTAAAAATGTTTGTTTTATAAAGTGAAATAACATAATTTTGTGCACTCTTAAAAACGGTGGTTGTAGCTCAGCCGGTTAGAGCATCGGATTGTGGTTCCGAGGGTCGTGGGTTCGAATCCCATCATCC
>CAMZKI010000128.1 GCA_947311125.1 uncultured Chlorobiota bacterium | reverse complement strand
GTTTAAGACACAAAACAGAGGAGGTAAAGGATCAAAAGGAAGCACCGCCAGAGATGAAGATTTTTTGAGACATATGTATCCGAGATTTGATATGGTTATCAGAACTTCATCATCGGCATAGAAATCTTCAGGGTTAAATTCTGCTGAGGAATAAACTATTTCCGTTCTTCGCTCATCTCCGAATTTTTCTTTTATTTCAAGAAGTTCATCTTTTATTATTTGCATTCTTAGAGATTCATTCTCAATAACTTCTCTCAAATGTTCAATCGTTTTTATAAGGTCTTCATATTCAGCTCTTAACTTGTCTTGTTCCAGTCCTGTTAACTGACGTAGTCGCATATCTACAATGGCTCCGGACTGAATTTCACTTAAATTAAAACGTTCCTGTAAAGTTTCTTTTGCTTCGTTAGGGCTTTTAGATGCTCTTATTATTTTAATTACTTCATCAATATTATCTGATGCAATTATAAGACCTTCCAGGATATGGGCACGTTCTTCCGCTTTTCGCAATTCAAATTGTGTTCTGCGAAGAACCACATCGTGTCTGTGTTCAATATAATTTGATATAAGTCCGTGCAGATTAAGCATTTGCGGACGTCCTTTTACAAGTGCTATATTGTTTACACTGAAAGAGGTTTGAAGTGCCGTATTTTTATACAATTTGTTTAAAACAACATTTGCAATGGCATCTCTCTTTAATGTAAAAACAATACGCATACCGCTTCTGTCCGACTCATCATTGGCATAAGAAATTCCGTCAATTTTTTTGTTGTTAACCAAGTCGGCAACTTTTGCTATAAGTGCTGCTTTGTTAACCTGATAAGGTATCTCTGTAACAATTATTTGCTCTCTTCCGGACGGTTTTGTTTCGATATGAGATTTTGCTCTCATCACAATTCTGCCTCTTCCGGTTTTGTAAGAGTCAATAACTCCCTGGTAGCCGTATATTGTTCCTCCCGTAGGAAAGTCCGGTGCTTTTATTATTTTAATAAGTTCGTCAACTTCAATATCTTTATTGTCAATATACGCAACTATTGCGTCAATTGTATCCGACAGGTTATGAGGAGCCATATTTGTTGCCATACCTACGGCAATTCCGGATGCTCCGTTTACAAGAAGGTTGGGTATTCTTGCAGGCAAGACGGTAGGTTCTTCAATAGTATCGTCAAAATTAAGCTGAAAATCGACTGTTTCTTTGTCGATATCTTCAATCATTGCTTCGGCAATTTTTTTGAGTCTGGCTTCGGTATAACGCATTGCTGCAGGGCTGTCGCCGTCAACGGAGCCGAAATTTCCCTGTCCGTCAACTAAAGGATATCGCATAGACCAATCCTGTGCCATTCTTACCATCGTAAAGTACACTGAACTGTCTCCGTGAGGATGGTATTTACCGAGAACCTCTCCTACTATTCTTGCTGACTTTTTGTGTGCTCTGTTTGAAAATAATCCCAGTTCTTTCATTCCGAATAAAACTCTTCTGTGAACGGGTTTTAAACCGTCTCTTACATCCGGTAAAGCACGCGAAACAATAACCGACATTGAATAATCAATATATGCCGATTTCATTTCCTTTTCAATATTAACGGGGATTATTTTTGACGTTTCTTCCATATCTTTCTTAAATCATTTAAACTCAATACCTTATCTTTAAATGGCGTTTTTAAAGAAACCGCTAAAATAGTTATATTTTATGATATATTCTAATTATTTAAGGGAAAATTTTTAACTGCAAGCTGTTAATAAAGAAATCTCCTTTGATATTTTCAGAATACTTCCGTAATTTTTTTTTCTTCCGGAAAGAAAAGAAAAGCCCGAGCGTTATCAATTTTATAAATTTCTTTTAAAATCTTTTTGTATTCTGATATTTGCTCTTCGTATTTCTTGTTAAATTGCCCGAATTTAAAATCTATCACTATCAGTTCGTTTTCTGACAGGAGTACCCTGTCGGGAATTTTTTTGTCTCCTTTTATTGTCAAAAGTTCCTCTTCGTTTATTACGTTATAGGTTCCGTCAAACCACGATTTTACCTTTTTATCGGATATTATATCGGTTATTTTTTTTATTAATGCCGATTGTTCTTCACGAGTTATTATTCCTTCTAAAAATTGTTTTCTGACAGCATACTGAACATCGGATTCTGCTATTATACTTTTAAATATTTCATGCATAAGCTTTCCGTAATTAACTTTTTCTTCTATTTCCGGAATGCTCTCGATAAAAAAATCTTCCGAACTTAATTTTATTGACAGTTTATTTTGCCACTTATTGTTCGGATATTTGTTTTCAGGATAAGGATATATTATATTTTCTGTCTTTTCTTGTTTTGTATCGGTAATTGTATTTGTTTCGGATATTTCAAATATTTTTGATTCTGTATTATAATATTTTTTTAAGGATATAGAGTTGCGACTCTCCCCTACTCCATAATTAATATCTTGATTTATAATATTATATATAAGGTTTGCTGTATCTGAAATTTTATTGTCGGATTTTCCTGTCTTATTTGTTTCTTTATATTTAACAAAACTTATAAGTTCATTTTCAGCTCTTGTAAATGCAACGTAGATAAGGTTAAGGGCATCGGTATATGAATAAAGCATTTCATCAAAATAATCTTTGCGGAATGATGTTTTTGTTAATTTTCCGGAATATTTTACGGGCAAATATTCAAAATGATTAAACGGTTTTTTCTCTGTTTTTGCCCATAAAACAGGAGCTGTGTATGCACTGTGGTCCAATTTAAAATCGGTATACGGCATTAATACAGTGTTAAAAGCCAAACCTTTTGATTTGTGTATAGTCATTACGGTTACGGCATTTGTTTTGTCTGATATTGTTAAAGATGTGTATTGTCCTTTTTCATTCCAAAAATCAAGGAATTCATTTAAATCGGAATAACGTTTTTGTGTAAATTCTGCCGTTAAGTCCTGAAATGCTTTGATATAGGCAAATTCTTTAATTTTATCCGTAAGGTTGAAAATTGATATTAAGTTTTCGGTTAGTTCGAAAAGTTCGGATTGTGCTAAATTATTTAACCTATCGATAAATTCTTCAGGTAAAAATCTTTTATATTCTTCTGAATTTAAAGAAAGGAAAATATCATTCAGACCGACTTTTTTATCTGTAATCTTCTGATATTCAAATATTAACTGTGCGGCACTTATGTTATCTTCGGGATTATTAATATATTTCAGAGCCGAGATTAAAATACGAACAGATATTGAATATGAAATATAGAGAGAATCGCCGGAGATAATTTTGTATTTTGCTTTTTCGGGCGACAGGTTTTGATTTTCAGTCAGTAATTCGGTTATTTCTTTTGCTTGTTTGTTGGTTCTTACCAAAATGCCTATATCTTTCGGTTTTTTATTTTCACTTAAAAGCATTTTGTCTATTATTTTGGGAAGATATTGGTGTAATTTGTCCGTATATTCTTTTGAATCCCAAAAAAACAGTTTTACTTTCCCGCCTGCTTTTTCGGGTTTATCCGGTATTTTTTGGCTTTGGTTTGCATAAGCATTAATAATTATTTTATCATATCCTTTACGTATCAAATCATCTTTAACTTCCTCGTTTAAAATATTATTGAGTTTTTCATTATAAAGATTTTGTAAAATCTTCGGCATTAAATAGAAAATTGTATTGTTAAATTCAACAATATTTTTCTTGCTTCGCCAATTTGTGTCAAGCGGCTTTTCTTTTATATAGTTTTTCCCTATGTCATCTGCAATACCTGAATATAATAGTTTCCAGTCGCCGCCTCGCCACCTGTATATGGACTGTTTTATATCTCCTACTATCAGATTACTGAAACCTTGACTTAAAGAATTTAAAATAAGCGGTTTGAAATTTGCCCATTGAAACCCTGATGTATCCTGAAACTCATCAATTAAAATATTATTATAACGATTTCCTATTTTTTCATATATAAAAGGAGCGTCATTGTTTCCTATAATTTGCTTCAATAATAAGGTCGTATCGCTAATTAAGAGAACGTTGTTTTCTGCTCTGTAATCAGGCAGGTAGCCGGCTAAATCGTTTATAATTCCAAATGAATGAAAATTTTTTATTATCTGTTCTGCCGTATAATAATCTTCACTTCCGTTTTCAAGTAACTCAAAATAATTATCCGTAATTTGTGACAGTTTTTCGTAAACAGAAGATATTTGTTCAATTATTTCGGTTTTTTCCGTCTTTTTATACCAGTTCTCAACTCCTTCTCTTGCCTTTAAAATTGTAACACTGAAGTTGTCATACTCTTTATTTGTGATTTTTTTGAAGAAGTGGTTTGATATTGTTTTGAATTTATGCCCTAAATTTTCATAATTTAAGCCGGCAGTTGATAAAACATTTTCGTATTCGGAAACAAAATCCGACATTTTATCTTCAAAGGATTTTTTTATTTTATACAACTCTGAAAGAAAACTTGCCATTTCCTTTTTGTTAAAATTTGTACTTTTATTATGGTACAATTCCTGAAACCGTTCTTTAAAGATTTCCGACGATAATTGTTTTATTTCATTTTTAAAATCCCAGTTTTTTCCTTCCTCAATTTTAGAATTTGCAAATTCAGACAGCCATTTCTGCAAGTCTTCATTTTCAGAAATGTTTTCATATAATTTCTTTGTCAGGTCATCAATAACCTTTTCTGAGTCTAACTCTATGTCGTAAGAGGAATTTAAATTCATTTCAAAAGAAAAAGCTCTTAC
>CAMZKI010000127.1 GCA_947311125.1 uncultured Chlorobiota bacterium | reverse complement strand
CTTGTCTTTTTTACTTTTCTGTTTTCCATTTCTGTTTCTGTTTCTGATAAGCTCAAATTGCTCCGGAATAATTTTATTATTATAGTTGCGAACTGATGCCTGAACGGTCTTGAGAAGTTTGTCGAGCCCTACGGTAAGATTTTTTAATGTTTCGAAATCCTGTTTTTTTCCTAAAATTGTTATCCTCTCGTTTATAATATTTTCTGTCTCGTTTGTTATTTCCGTAATAAACCTGTATGAAGGGGCAAAAGCATCGGACAAAAGGTTTCTGTATTTTATGTCGAATATGTCGGTTTCTTCCTTCAGAAGGTTTATATGCTCCGCCAAAACAGGGTTATCAGGTATGTCAAATTTTTCTTCCCCGACTGCTTCTGCCAATACAAATTTCAAATCATCGGTTTTATCAGATAATTTAACGTCAGAAAACCCGAGATTAAGATTTTTAAACTGAGAAGATGCTTTTATTAAGATTACCGTTCCTATATCCTGCATCAATTTGCTCGTATTTTCAACAAACATCTCTTCTTTACCTTCTTGTATGTCCGGCAAGCCCAAAATTATTAAATCCGTATCTAAAGATTCTGTTCTTATAAGCTCGTAAAACGGCTTTTGCTCTATCTGATTATTAATTATTTTTATTTCGGCTTCAATGCGCATATTGTTGAGTACCTGTTCAGCATGATTCCTTATATTTGCTGCATTTTCGTTATTCGGATTTCCTATAAGAAGGCGAAGTTTGGCATTTTTCCAATTTTCTGAAGCCCACAAAAATTTCATAAGGTGTAATGCAAGATTTCCGTTATTTCCGGCACCTCGCCACCAAATGTCCACAGTTTTATATTCTCCGAAACCGTATCGTTTATCGTAATCAATAAGTAAAAGGTTTACGTCAAGTTCGTTAATTCTCCTTATCATTTGCGAAAAGCGAACAGGATTTTTACTCTGCCTCATCCACCCCATAATAACGGTGTTGGGTTCAATTCCGGAGAAACCGTAAGTGCTGATAATTGTTTCTATTCCGGTGTAAATATCACTGCAAGTCTGTCTTCTTGTAAAAACTCCCCTTAAGTTTCCGTTATCATCAGGAACTGCTTGAAGATGTTTAGGAAACAGATATTTTTGATGTTTTGATTCGTGCAGGTCAAAATTTGACAGCAAGCCGTATTGTCCTACCAAATCTTTCCCGAATTCGAGCAAATACGGTCTTTT
The DNA here is from genome assembly GCA_947311125.1 of uncultured Chlorobiota bacterium. Lineage (GTDB taxonomy): Bacteria > Bacteroidota > Bacteroidia > Bacteroidales > JAADGE01 > JAADGE01. The sequence continues at coordinate 24,000 of CAMZKI010000127.1, read as the reverse complement.
TCCTTCTCCGCCGCTAAACAAAATTATATTAGGTTGCCAATTGCGTTCTTCGATATTTTTTTTGTTCAAAGTATAAAGTGCTTTACGAACAACGGAGAGCCATACACTTTGCCACACATCTCCGGATTCCGATTTAAGTTGTTTTCTGTTGAGCCATGCAAATAATCCGAACATCATTACTAACGCTGCAACCATTGAAATTACTCCGAGTTGAGCCATTACCAAAAAGCTTGCAATAAAGCCTATAAGTCCGGTAATTCCCTTTACTTTAAAAGACGGGCGAAAATCCGTGCTTGCCCAACTTTCAAGAAAGAATGCCAGGTTTATGAATCCGTAAGATGCTAAATAAAACATTGAAACTACGCCTGCGATGGTATTAAGATTTCCTATAAGAATCCCGCTTTCAGCAATTAAAAAAATGAATATCAGAGCATTGCGAGGTTCTTGCGACACTCCGTATCCTTTTGCAAAAATTTTAGGAACAATTTTATCTTTTGCTATTGCCTGTAATATACGAGGACCGCCTAATATTCCGCCTAAAGCGGATGAAAGAGTTGCTCCCCAAATTCCGGCAAGAACTAAAGGGGCATATAATGATACTTTTAATAAAAAATTATAGTCATTTACCAATAAATCTCGATTAACATAAAAAGCAAACAGGATTGCCAAGCCCACATATACTGTAAAACCTACTGCAATTGCCGCCAACGTACCTCGCGGAATATCTTTTTTAGGGTCTTTTAAGTCTCCGGACATTGCCACTCCGGCAGTGAATCCTGTTACAGCCGGAAAAAATACTCCGAAAATTTCCTGAATACTTACCCCTTCTCTTAAAGGCGTTACGGAAACTGTGTCTGTCAAAAATTCTGTTCCTCCGATTATTCCTGCAATTATTGAAATTAATGAAAGGGCAATTGCCCCCATTATTACATATTGTGATTTTATGGCAAGAGAAGTGCTTATAAATGCAAGAGTTACCAGTATCAGCAAAGCTGCCGTTGCCACAATCCTGTAACTGTTCAAATCATTTTGAGGCAAATTAAAAAATTCTCTGAAACTGTCAACCGCAAGCAAACTTTCAGCAAAACCGACAAGGTATAATGAAATTCCGAGAGCTGTTCCGATAAAAAGTGCTATACCTATTGCCCCGCCCATAGGAAAGCCCAAACTTCGGGATAAAATGTAATAAATTCCTCCTGTTTTTATTTTTTTGTCAGTAGCAACCGATGAGATACTTAGCCCTGTAGTTACGGATATCACGTGAGAAATTATAATAATTGCCAGAGCTGTTATTAATCCTGCATTTCCTACCACCCATCCCAAACGCATATACATAATTACGCCCAGTATGGTTAAAACCGAAGGGGTAAAAACTCCGGCAAATGCTCCGAATTTTTTAGGTTTTGCCATTTTTTTATTTTACGGTAAACAGTATATTCTTATCACAGTCTGTAAATATAGTTTTTATCTTAATATTTTACAAGCGGTAATATTTTATTTTAACTTAAAATTTATACGGTGAAAGACTGTTCCGTTTATAAAAAATATATCTTTTAATTAATATAATCTGCAACATTCTCCATCTTCATTGCTCTTGAGCCTTTTATTAAGAATATAAAATTTTCGTATGTTTTACTTTTTAAATATTCTTTAACATTTTCGGTATCAGAAAAATACAGAATATTACAATCTTTATAATCGGACATATACGATTCGCCGAAATACTTACCGCATATCAACACTTCTTTTATGCTTTTATCTTTTGTTACTTTTTCTTTACCAAAATTTAATATCTTTTTATGTTCCGCCTGAGAATATTTTCCGAGTTCATACATATCTCCGAGTATTATTATTTTATTTTCATTTTCTAATTCGGAGAAACTTTCAATTGATACACGCATACTTGAAGGGTTGGCATTATAAGCATCCAGAATTACGGTATTGTGTTTCTTTTTAATCAACTGCGAACGATTATTTTCAGGATAATAATTTTCGACAGCTTTTTTAATATCATCTGCACTTACACTAAAAAAAACACCGACACAGGCAGCTGCCAATATATTCTCAAAGTTATATTTTCCTGTCAGGTTCGTATTTATTTGAATTTTAACAGAGTCTGAGATTTTTATTTCAACTTTTAAGCAAGGTAATGAAGACAAGAGTTTTCCTTCAACATAATTTCCGGGTTTAGTTCCGTAGAAAATTATTTTGTTGCCTTTATCCAGTTTTTTCAAAATATTATTGTCCGAATTACAAAATATTACTCCTTCATTTTTAACAATGTTGTCATATAATTCCGACTTAGCTTTTATAACACCCTCAAACGAGCCGAAACCTTCAAGGTGGGCTTTTCCTATATTTGTAATAAGACCGAAATCAGGTTCTGCAATTTCACAAAGTAATTTAATTTCACCTATATGATTTGCTCCCATTTCGATAATTCCTTTTTCGGTATTTTTATCAAAAGACAGCAGTGTTAAGGGTACTCCTATATGATTATTTAAATTACCTTCTGTTGCCGCAACTTTATACTTGGTTGACAGCACTACTTTAATAAGTTCTTTCGTTGTTGTTTTACCGTTTGTTCCCGTAAGAGCAAAAATAGGTATATTTAACTGCTTCCTGTGATAATTAGCAAGTTCTTGAAGAGCCTTTAAACTGTCTTCAACCAAAATTGTTTTTCCGGATATAAAGTAATTTTTATCATCAATTATTGCATATTCTGCACCGGATACCAAGGCTTGTTCGGCAAATTTATTTCCGTTAAAATTATCTCCTCTCAATGCCCAAAAAATACTGTTTGACGGAACTTTGCGACTATCCGTGGTTATATTGGGATACCTCAAAAACAGTTCATATATTTTTTCAATATTCATTTTTTTCACAAATATAAAAAAAGACCTCTGAAATAAGAGGCCCTTTATGGTGTTATATTATAATTCTTTCATATTAATTTCCTCCCGGACTTCCGAGTCTTATCATTGAACATCTGAAGCCTAAATCGTCTCTTGATTCTTTTTCGTCTAAAAATCTCCTTGTTCCCGGGCTTAACCAATAAGCTTTGTCTCTCCATCCTCCTCCTTTATAAACTCTTGAATGGTCGGTAACGAGAGAACTCATACCTACACCGTTCTCGTTTCCTTGTTTATACATTCTTGAAGAACCCGGTTCATCTTCTGCCAACCAGTCATCAACAACGCTTGATTGAACGTCTCCGTCTTTGTAGTTAATATTATAAGCTCTTCTGTAATTATGACGTCCCACACTTTCTTCGTCAGTCATTTCACGATATTTTATATGACCTGTGCTGTCTTTTTCTACTAATGCACCGTCAGAGTCTGTTTCTTTTACCATAAATATATTACCCCTGAAAGGATTGAAATCATCATAATCTTGCGATGAATTTGCTCTGTAAACATCTCTTACCCACTCATTAACATTTCCTGCCATACAGTATAAGCCAAAATCATTAGGCCAGTAAGAATCAACGGGAACCGTTATTGAGCCGTTATCATTTAAGGCTCCTGCAACACCCATCATATCGCCTCTTCCTCTTTTAAAGTTAGCCATAAATTTTCCGAGATCTTTTTTCGTATCTTTTCTTAGATAGTGCCCGTTCCAAGGATACATTCTGCCAGACCAAATTCTCTCGGGAGAGTCTTTTGAGTTACCTATTAATGCTAAAGCAGCATATTCCCATTCGGCTTCAGTAGGAAGTTGATATTTCGGCAATAAGATTCCGTCTTCCATTCTTACGTTTCTTTCGCCGTCACCGCTCAAATTAGGCAACCCTCTCTCTACACCTATATCATACTGCCCCGCAAGATACGCTTCTGTGTTAAAGTTATCGGCACCTGTTTGATCATCCGGACTAAATCTTAATATTCCCTGATCTACAAGAATTTGTTCGTTGACACGGTCTGTTCTCCAATCTGCATATTTGGTTGCTTGTATCCAGTTTACTCCTACTACAGGATATGTATAGTACATTGGAGACCTGAAATAATATTCAACATAAGGCTCATTATATGCAAGTCTTCTTCTCCAAGCCAATGTATCCGGAAGTGCTTCTTTGTAAATTTCAGGCATTCCTTGAAAAACTCTGCTTATCCAGTGTAAATATTCTAAATAATCAATATTTCTTACTTCTGTTTCATCCATATAAAATGATGATACCGTTACTCTTCTCGGCATATTATTCCAAGAATACATAACATCCTGCTCTGTTCTTCCCATCTGGAAAGCTCCGCCTTCTATAAATACTAAGCCGGGACCTGTTTTTTGCTCATTAAAAGTAGAAACTTCAAATCCGCCGTTTTCTGCATTATTATATTGCCATCCGGTAGTTGTTGAATAGGTTCCGATTTGCTCGTTACCTGTTGTGCTGCCTCCGCCGCAAGAAGTTAAAAAAAATGCAACTGCCGTAATAGCAGCAATCGGAAAAAAGAATTTCATTTTCATAAGTTTGTAAATTTTAATTTCAATTAATTAAGAGTTCTGTATCTTAATTTAAAACCTGTTTTTCACTGTTTTGAACCACAAATATAACTAAAAATTTAAACAATATATTGTGTTTTTGATATTTATTTTTTTTCCGTTACCGAAATTATATCTGATTGCTATTGCGTTTGTGCTTACGGGAATACTGACATACTTCGTCAGATAAACCCCGTAAGTATATGTAAATCTTAATCTTACCAGTTGCACCCCAAGAGTTATTACACCTTCAAAAGTATTAAAATTTAGGTTATGTTTCAAGAAAAATCTTGTTAAAAAAATGTTATAATTTCCATGAACAGAATATATGATTTGATGAAAGTTATTTTGTGTTCTGTAAATAACTTCAGGTGTAATCAATATTTTTTCTTTTGCTCCGATTTTTTTTACTGAAAAAATCTTGCCGAAAAATAATGTAAATTCAGGATTAGAATAAAAATTCTCATTTTTAAAGAATATTTTATCTATGTGATGTACGCTTAAACCTGTTCGGTATTTATTACTTATATACGCTGTTCCGACTGAAAAATCATAAGTTCTCAGGACGGGAAAATACTCTGATGTATTAGGACTTATAATCCCTGATACAGGATTTATTTGCGAGCTGAAAATCAAATCTTCAGAACTTACTGATTGTTGCAGATAACTTACCTGAACGGCAGTATTTATAATACTTCTGTAATTAATTTTAAACTTATATCCGTAAATTGCCGAAATATTTATATTATTTAAAGTTCCTTTTCCAAATCTGTTGTTCATTAATAAAAAACCTATACTGCTTTTATAATTATCGTAATATTTGTTAAAACTAACAGAATAAATGTCTGAAAAAAAATTTTTTGAATAATTTAAATTGAACTCATTATTATTTGTTAAACCTGAATAAGCAGGATTAAAATTTATTTTTTCCGAATAAGGATCCGGGAAATTATAATTTTGAGCATTAATTATTTCAGAAAATAAAAATATGCTTATACTCAATATTAAAAATTGACATTTATATCTATTAACAATGTATATGCACATAATTTAATTAACGCGAAACAGATTGCTTTTATGAAATTATTAAAAACCGGCACCATAACAGCTTATTTTTTATTCATCTCATTTTACTGCTCATATTCTCAGTCATTTACAAGAGAAATAAAATGGTCTTCAAAATTTATAAAAGGTGACACAACATCAACATATAAAACTTTGAACTTTGAATTTGCAGCAAGTTTCAATGCCGATTTACTACCTTATTATTCAGAAAATATAAATATAAAACATTTTTTCAATTCAAGATATGACTATACGATAAAACTTGAAAACACAAACTTTATTGCCTGCAGTGATGACGAAACTTACGGTATCCCGAATTTAGACAAAATAAAAAATAATATTAAAATTGAAACTCAAATAAGTATTGCCCGCGGGACACCTTATCTGCAAGTTAAATTTTTGCCTCTGGTCAGAAATGAATCAGGTAAAATTTTCAAACTGGTCAAGTTTGATATGGTTATTTCAAAAAAAAACAAGAAAAAGCAATCAGTATTTCGCAAAACTAAAAATAAAACAAGTTCTGTATTAAGCAGCGGCACATGGAAAAAAATCAGATTAAAAAACAGCGGAGTCTATAAGATTACTTTTGACCAATTAAAGGCAATGGGTTTCGATAACCCTCAAAATATTCGAGTCTTCGGAAATGCTTTCGGATGGCTGCCTATGATTGCAGGAGCAGACAGACCGGATGATTTAACAGAAAATGATATTTTAATAAAAAATAATGCAGTGTATTTTTACGGACAAGGACCTGACAGGTGGGATTATGACGAAACTGACAACAGATTTTTTCCTGTCCGTCATTTTTACTCAGAATATGCTTATTATTTTTTAACCGATGATTATAACAGCGGCTATAATAACGAAATTAAAACTGAGTCATCAAGCAACCTGCCAGAAACACAAACAGTTACAACTTATAACGCATATGCCGTTCATGAAAAAGACAACTACCATATTGAAGAAACGGGAAGGCGAATGTTCGGAGAATCTTTTGATATAAACAGAAGTCAAACATTCAATTTCTCTTTACCGGGTTTAAGGGCTGAAGACTCTTATGTATATGTAAGAACAGCATCAACATCATCAAACTCAAACTTTACGGTTACCGCAGGTAATCAATCTCAAACAATAAATTTCGGCTATATAGGGGAATATGATTTTGCAGATGTAGGAATTACCTCTTTTAACTTTATTCCTTCTGCCGGAAACAACCTACCTGTAAAATTAGACTTTAACCCGGTTTCTCCTGCAGACCAAGCCTGGTTAGACTATGTTTTTATAAATGCAAAATGTAATTTAAACTTTACGGGAGAACAATTATTTTTCAGAAATTCAGACACCTACGGTACAGGTAAAATATCAAATTATATTCTTACAAATGCCCCGAGTGATGTTACTGTTTGGGACATTTCCGATAAAACGAAACCTAAAAAAATCACAACTGTTTTCCAGGGAAATGCCCAAGTTTTTAAACTGTCCGGAGAAATACTTCGAGAATTTATTGTCTTTGACAACACTTCTTTTCTCGTTCCTGATTTAGAAAATATTGAAGATGTCCCTAACCAAAACCTGCATGCAACCTCGGGAAAAACAGAAATGATAATAATTACAAACCCTGATTTTTCAGTTCAGGCAAATCAGTTGAAAGACATTCATGTCCGGCAAGATAATATGGATATAAAAGTTGTAACAGCACAGCAGGTTTACAATGAATTTTCATCCGGAATGCCTGATTTTTCAGCAATAAGGGACTATGTAAAGATGGTTTATGACAGAGCCGAAAACGGCGACACTTTAAGATACTTATGTCTGTTCGGAGACGGATCTTACGATAACCGAAGCGGTGAAGGAATAAACGGAAATTATATGATAACATATCAGCAAAGCAATTCCGTAAGTTTAGGAAGTTCTTTAGTTACCGATGATTTTTTCGGTTTTCTTGATAACGGCGAAGGAGATACCGGAACTTCCGTTACCGGATTATTAGACATAGGTATAGGCAGAATTATAGTCTCAACACCGGAAGAAGCAGATAATTACATTGCAAAAATTAATAATTACCTGAACCCCGAAACTTTCGGCGACTGGCGTAATCAAATAACATTTATTGCTGATGACGAAAATAATAACATACATATGCAACAAGCCGACAGCTATGCCGAATATGTTAAAGAACATTATCCTTTCTTTAATATCGAAAAAATATATTTAGACTCATACACACAATATACAACTTCAGGAGGAGAACGTTATCCCGATGTGAATAATGCAATTAACAGCAGAGTTCAAAAAGGAGCTTTACTGATAAATTACACCGGGCACGGAGGAGAATTAGGACTGGCACACGAACGAGTTGTAACAATAAGTGAAATAAACAGTTGGAGAAATTTTAATAAACTTCCTCTTTTTGTTACGGCTACATGTGAATTTACACGCTTTGATGATTATAAATTTTTATCTGCCGGCGAACACCTGTTTCTTAACCCTCAAGGCGGTGCAATAGCCCTTTTTTCAACAGCCAGAATAGCTTGGATTTATTCTAACGGAGTATTATCAACATATTTTTTCAGAAATGTTTTTGAAAATTTTGAAAACGGAAGACACGTAAGATTAGGAGATATTATAAGAAAAACAAAAACAGATTATTCGTCAAATGATATATTAATTTTCTTTCTAATGGGCGACCCCGCATTAAAGTTAGGATTTGCACACGAAAACAATATAATTACAACCTCAATTAACGGAAAACCGGTTACCGAAACAGATACTTTAAAAGCTCTAAGCAAAGCAAATTTTAAAGGTATTGTTACCGACATAAACGGAAATAAACTTACAAATTTCAATGGGTTTATTTACCCTACGGTATTTGACAAAGAAATGACGGTAAACACATTAAATAATGACGAAAACGGCATTTTTACATATAAAAACAGAAATAATGTCGTTTACAAAGGCAAAGCCACCGTCAGAAACGGAGATTTTTCTTTCAACTTTATTGTTCCCAAGGATATTATTTTAAGTGTCGACACCGGAAAAATAAGCTACTACGGAGATAACGGCATTATCGATGCCAAAGGCTACGGATATGAATTTCTTATAGGAGATATTTCTGATAATTACGAAGAAGACAATACCGGACCTGAAATTAACCTGTATATGAATGACGAAAACTTTGTTTCAGGCGGTATAACAGATGCAAATCCGCGAATTTATGCAAAACTATATGACGAACACGGTATAAATACGGCTTCAGGCGGTATAGGGCATGATATAACGGCTGTCTTAGACGATGATATTCAAAATATTATTGTAATGAATGAAGATTACAGAGCAGATGAAGATACATACAAGAGCGGAACCGTAGAACATTTTCTTTTCGATTTAAAACCGGGAAACCACAAATTAAAATTTAAAGCATGGGACGTTTACAATAATTCTTCCGAAGAATATCTTGACTTTACAGTTGTCGAAACACAAAATTTATCAATTGACAGGTTGCTTAACTATCCCAACCCGTTTACCACTCATACCGATTTTTGGTTCGAGCATAATCAAGCCGGACAAGATTTAGATGTCATTATCCAAATTTTTACCGTTTCCGGAAAATTGGTAAAAACTATCGAAGCTGGTTTTACTGCCGACGGTTACCGTGCAGGACCTTTCGCCTGGGACGGCACTGATGATTTCGGAAATCGTATAGGAAGAGGCGTATATGTTTACAGAGTAAAACTGCGTTCTCCCGCAGGTGAAGTTGCCGAAAAATTTGAAAAACTTCTGATTCTTAAATAAAAAACTGAAAATTGAAAATTGAAAATAAATTTACAGATTTTTTGAATTTAATAATTCGAAAAAACAAATTAGATTTATCGGTAAAAGAAAAATTCATTTTTTTATCATACGAAAATTATTTATCAAATATTAATTCTGAAAATAAATTTATAATTTATGAAGACTGGTGGCGGTATAAACCCGAAGTAATAAAAAGCAAAGTAAAATCAATACTCAAATTAAGTAAACGAATTTATGCAAGACAATGCACCGTAAAAAAAATAAACAAACCCGAAGCCGATAATTTTCTGAATGAAAATCATATTTACGGAACAACTAATTCAAAAATAAAATACGGTTTGTTTTTTAATGAAACTTTGTTCGGGCTTGCAACATTTGCTTCACAAAGGCAATTCAAAGACAACAGCCGCTCGGCTGAAATGCTGAGATTTTGCATAAAAAACGGTTATTCCGTTACGGGTGGTTTAGACAAAGTTATACAAGCATATATCAAACATTATCAGCCCGATACAATTATGACATATATTGATACAGACTGGGGAAAAGGAGATGCTTTTATTAAACTCGGATTTAAGAAAACAGAAATAAAACCGCCTGAAAGCTTTCTTGTAAATAAAAAAACAGGCAAAAGAACTCCTGAAAAATATTTCTCAAATTTTGAAACCGGTAAAGATTACATTAAAATAAAAAATTCCGGAAGTATAAAAATGATAAAAAAAATAAAATAACGACTATGACTAACCGACTTTATCCAACTTTTTTCTTTCTGAAAATTTTCAGCAACAAAAAAGTAATCAACCCCGTAACAATTGCCGTAACAATTGCCAATACTAAAGCCCCCGTAACATATTGAAATAAATCCCGTGAAATTGTTTTAAAACTGAAATCGGAAGTAAAATACAGTAAATTCAAATCTTTTCCTAACACCAAAGCACCGGTATAATAGCTGCCGAACAAAATAAACGGCAACATCGGCGGTATACTTATATTTGCCGCTAAAATAACAATTGCTTTATTCAATTTAAAATACTGAGAAAGAGCCAGAGCCGTAACTGTTTGCCAGCCCCATATCGGCACAATACCCATAAAAAAACCAAAACCTACGGCTTTACTTATTTGTAAATTACTGTCTTTTGCTTGTAAAATATCATCTTTTATAATTTGCCTGAAATTTTTCTTTTTTAAATAATGAAATAAACGAGAGGGCAAACCGTAAAAAAAAGCAATAATAACCAATACAGTATTCAAAATACTTATCCTTAAAAAATCCTTAAACGGTCTGAAATGCGAAACACGTTCACCTTCCGGCGGGTAATAAACATTTACGAGAATTGATTTTATGTCAACACCCCGCCAGGCATTACGAACAATAATTTCAATCTCCAGTTCATATTTTACTGAAAAATATCTCAGTTTATTTACCTGCTTTAAAGGATATAATCTAAAACCGGACTGAGTATCGGGATGTCTTATTCCTGTTGTTACCCAAAACCAGAAATTTGAAACTTTATTTGCAAAACCGCTGCTTTGTTTCTGCTCCTGTTCTTTCATTTTTCTGCAGCCTATAATTATTGCATTGTTGTTCTCATCAAGTTTGTCGATAAATTCAGGTAAATCCGAAGCAAAATGTTGCCCGTCAGTATCCATTGTTATTCCGTATTCAAAACCCAAATTTTCAGCTAGTTTCATTCCTGCACGTAAAGCAAATCCTTTTCCTTCATTTTTTTCATAAGTCAGATACTCAATTTCAGAAAAAGATTTAATAAGCTCAAGAGTATTATCGGTTGAGCCGTCATTTACGACAATAATATTATCAGTATACCGCAAAACATCATTTATCACCTTTGGCAAGGTAACGGCATTATTATACGTCGGCAATATAACACAACATTTTTTTTCTTTAAATATTTTTCGGTAATTTGCAGCATTCATAAGAAATGCAAATAAATAAAATGAAATCCGAAAAATCTAAAATTAAACGATTTACTTTTAAAAAAGTATTAAAATATTTTTTCCTTAGTTTTATTATTTTCACTCTCGGTTTTACGGTTTATTTTTTCCGGGCAATAAAAATGCCGCTGCCAAAAGTTGAAGATTTCTCTCCGCTTAAAGAAAAAAGAATAACATTAGGAAATAATTTTTACGGAATTAAAAATAACAGATTACGAAAAAGCGAAAGCGGACTATACGAGCTTTACGTTGAAGGAAGCCCGTTTGAAACAGGTGTTTATAACGGTAAACTGACAACTGAACTTGTAAAAAAACAGGAAGATGCTTTTGTGGAAGAAATTAATAAAATGATACCTTCAAAAAGTTTGCTGAATATTATGAAATATATGACCTCTTGGTTTAATCGTAATATGGACGAATATGTTCCCGATGAATATTTGCTTGAAATATACGGAATTTCCGAATCAGCATCAAAAAAATATGAATACATAGGTAAAAATTACGAAAGAATCCTTAATTATCACGCTGCCCACGACATAGGACATGCTGTCCAAAACCTGGCAAAAGTCGGATGCACCTCCTTTTCATGTAATAATTCAAAATCTGCCGACGGACATTTAATTATAGGCAGAAATTTTGATTTTTACGTAGGAGATAAATTCGCAGAAGATAAAATAGTAACTTTTTACAAGCCCGACAACGGGTATAAATTTGTTGAAATAACTTGGGGCGGATTCATAGGTACGGTTTCAGGAATGAACGACCAAGGACTTACGGTTACTCTTAACGCAGCAAAATCTGAGATACCATTATCATCGGCAGACCCTATTTCGTTAATTGCAAGGGAGATATTACAATACGCATCAAATATTAACGAAGCTTTTCAAATAGCAAAAAAACGTAAATCTTTTGTTTCGGAAGCAATTATGATAGGCTCGGCAAAAGATGACGCAACGGCAATTATAGAAAAAACCCCTTCAGATTGTGCCCTTTTTTATCCGAAAACAGATATTATCATAGGTCCGAACCATTTTCAGTCGAACAAATTAAAAAATACCGAACTGAATAAAGAAGACATCAGAGAAAGCTCATCAATGTATCGATATAAGCGTATGACAGAACTGATAGAAAAATACCGGAAAATAGGACATAAAGAAGCTGCCGAAATTTTAAGAAACAAAAAAGGATTAGGGGATGAAAACATAGGTATGGGTAATGAAAAAAGTATTTGTCAGTTAATTTCTCATCATTCAATTATTTTTAAACCTGCCGAATTGAAATTTTGGATTTCGACAAATCCTTACCAGCTCGGGAAATATGTTTGCTATGATTTAAATACGGTTTTTAATTCTTTTCCGGCTATGACCGAAAACAAGGAAATATATATTGACAGCTTGACAATACCGGCAGATAGTTTTTTGTTTACAAATGATTATCAAAACTTTAAAATTTTCAAAAAAACTGAAAATAAAATTAAAACAGCAATAAAAAACGAGAAATTTATTTTTTCCGATAAGGAAATAAAGAAATTTATTAAAACTAATCCCGAATATTTTTATACATACCAACTTGCCGGCAACTATTATTTTGCCGAAAAAGATTTTGCTAAAGCCAAAAATTATTACAAAACCGCTCTTAAAAAAGAACTTACTACATTACCGGAAAAAGAAACTATTGAAAAAAAACTGAACGAAATACAAAAAAATGAAAATTAAAAGGTTTATAGTAATTGTTCTTGTAATAATATCGTTAATAATATCATCATGCTCAAAAAATACATATAAAAGAGCCGTAAAATATGCCCCTTACGATGCAATTATTGTCCCCGGAGTTCCGTATCACGGAAAAGAATGGAACGATGTTATGAAAATGCGTGTTTACTGGTCTTATCTGCTATATAAAAGAGGTATTACAAAAAATATAATCTACTCGGGCTCGGCAGTTTACACGCCTTATTACGAAGCAATAGTAATGAAACTGTATGCCGAAAAATTAGGTATTCCCGATTCGATTATTTTTACGGATACAATTGCCGAACACAGCACCGAAAATCTATGGTATTCGTATAAACTTGCAAAAAAAGCGGGTTTTAAAAAAATTGCACTTGCAACAGACCCGTTTCAAACTTTTGTTGTTCAAAAATTTAAACGAGACAACGATTTAAACGTAAGAGCAATTCCTGTTATTTTTGAAGAGGTTGATACTTTTATGAAACTTAAATCGCCGATTATTAATCCGACTCCGGCTTTTGATAAAAATTTTATTTCAATAGAAAAACGAGAAAGTAAATTTAAACAGTTTAAGGGAACTTTGGGATTTAACGTCAAGTAAAAAATTGTCAATTATTATCGTTTATGACAAATATTAATCCGCTGAGTTTTAAAAAAATTATTTCTTCAAAATATATTTCGGCACTGACTTTAAGTTCATTGTTTTCTGTTTCCGAGTAATTTATTTTAAGAAATAAAATCGGATGAACATCAGGTTTTATCATTGCAGTGAATTTAATATTTTTTGCCTTTGTCAACATTAATTTTTTTCCCGTATGCAATGACACTGTTTCTTTGATTATTTGCAGGCTTACAACACCCGGCATTACAGGATTACCGGGAAAATGACCTTTAAATATTTCGTGTTCCGGATTTATTTCTATTTCCGAAAATATATCACTCTCGGATTTATTTTCAATTTTATTTATTTTGTAAAAGTCGTTTAAAAGCATTATTTTCAGCCTGTTTATTATTTTATGAAAATAAGTTTTATCTCAAATTTTATACCTCTGTGCTTTAAATTGATTATTCCCGGCACCCCGTTTTTATAATTTTGGTATGATAAAAATACTTTTTTACGAATAACGGAATACCTGATTGCCGATTCGGGCAACAGCGTATTACGGTTAAAAAAGTAAATTTCTTTAGTTTTATCGGGCTTAACGGCAATACTTTCAGCCTCTTTCTCTTTTACTTTCACGACTCTAAGAGAATTTTGCAAATTATTCATTAAAACAAATCTGAAATCTGACACTAATAATTTTACAAACATTTTTTTATTCAAAGGTTCAAAAATATTATGAACTTTATATGTGTTTTTCAGAAGTTCAATATCAAAAAACTTCATTCCCACCTCATTTATAAAAACAATTCGGTGAGTTTCGCTCCCTGCTTTTATGATAATTAATCCTGAAAATTCGTTATCATATATTTTTAATCTTGCTCTGTAAATATACGGTTTCGATGTATCAGAAAGGATTTTTTTAAATTCAGATTGCTTTTCCGGCAATTCAAATTTACCTGTAACACACGATTGTAAAAATAATATTAAAATTACGTAAATTGCCTTTTTCATTAGTTATATACCTGATCTTTGCATAAAATGACATAAAAAGCTACTTTATCAAAAATCTTGAATCGGGAATTTCAATATTCATTTTTCTGTTATAAAAAATCATTTTTGTATAATCGCCAGCCGGTTCGTCCATAATAATTTTTTTAACATTATAATATTTATTGTCAAAATAAAGCTCTATATGCTCAAGAAAGTCTTTCATCTCAGGCAATTTAGGTTTCATAACCGCTAAAATTTCATTTTTATTTTCATAAAATATTATTTCAAAATTTTCATTTTTCAGAATATTTCCCTGCAACATACCTACCATCAAATTATTAATTTCTTTAAACATTTTATTACTCTCGGTATCATATTTTTGAGTTTTGCTTCCGTCGTTAATCCACATATCTTTTCCGTTCATAACTATCAGATATTTATAAGGTTGCAAATACTCCCATCTTACTTTATCCTTTGCTTTAAAGCTGAAATGCCCTAAACTTTCAATATCGTTTTCTAAAATGTCGAGATGTTTATATTGTTTAAAATCGCTGTCAATCGACTTTGTTTTTTTCGATGCCGTATTCAACTTTTCTGCAATTTCTTTAGGGTCGGCAACTTTCTTAAACCCCGAAAACTGAGAGAACCCCAAATAACCTGCCGTAAGAAAAAGAAATGTCATTAATATTTTCATATTTTTTTATTTAAATTGTTTATAAGAACTCAAAAACTCATCCAAAATTTCGACAGTCTGCTCTTTTGTATCGTGAAATAAAATAATATCGCCGTTTTGGACTTTTTGCAGCCTTTTCATAATTTGTTTTTTATTTTTTACGGTATCCAGAGAGCGAATATTCCATCCGAAAACCTGCATTTTTGTTTTTTTTACTGCTCGTGCAATATTCGGATTTGTTACCCCGTAAGGCGGGCGAAAAACTTTACACTCCTCCCCTGTTATCTGTTTTATAAGCTGATTTGTTTTTTCTAACTCTTTAAGAACTTTTGTCGTTCCGAAAAAATCAAAATAAAGCGAGTGAGAATAAGAATGATTTCCTACAGCGTGTCCTTCTTCTGCAATTTGCTTTAAAATATTCGGGTATGTTTCTGCTTTTTTTCCTATACAAAAGAAAGTTGACTTAACATTATGTTTTTTCAATATTTTTAAAATCTGCGGAGTTATTTTTTTATCGGGTCCGTCATCAAAAGTCAAATACACCATATTTTTATTTTCATATCTGCATTTGACATCTATATAAAACTGAGAGCAAATATTTTTTGATCCGAAGAAAAGAATTAAGGCATAAATAAAAAAAAGAAAAAAGAACCAAATATTTGAAAACGGAATATAAATTCTCATCAAAATGATTATGAAAAAAATAACCGAAAAAACTATATTTGTTTTTTTAAAATTTAACATAACGGAAAAGTCCTTTTCTTATTTTTCTAAGCCTCAGACAATAATATCAGCGAATGATTTATATTAAAATAATGATTATAAATTAAAATATTGCTTATTTTTCCGGAAATTCTAGCATTTAACTTTATAAAATCGGGATATTTTTGATATTTTAAGATATTACCGGACAACCATAAAGCAAAAGAACTTGCTGTTTGAAATTCGCCGCATAAATGTTTAAAATAAGCTGCCGGAGTTTCGGGAAATTTATCTGATAAAACATTATCAAAAATCTCATCTTCTTTTTTGTTACCCGAATAACCGGCTACAATCAGGTCAATATCAGAGCATTGCAAATCATTGCTTTCTATAAACAATTCAACTTCCGAAATTATTTCCGAATTATTTTCAGGTTTATAAAACATTCTTAAATCTTTAAGCTCGGCATATGTTTCTGTTTTTTTGTCGTCGGACAAAACAAAAAAAGACACTGCTTCACCGCATAAAGCACCCGAAGTTTCATATTTCAGCAAGTCTGTGTTTTTTGTTTCGTCTTGCTTAAACATTCCTGTTTTTTTTATTATCTTGTAATAATGCTCCGTCATTTCGTCTCCGCCGCCTGCCAGTATATTCTTTTTTCCTTCTTTTAAATGAATAATTGCATCAAGCAAGGTACTTTCAAAAGAAAAACCTCTGTTTACATAGGTAAAATTATAATTACGGCATTTTATTTTGTGTGCAATTTGTGCGGCAACCGTATTATGCGTAGATTGGATAAAAGAGGTAGGTGTAAGATATCGCTCGCTGTCGTAAAGCATTTTTTCAAGAAATTTTTCCGTGTCCGAAACTATTCCGAGTGCCGTTCCGAAAATAATTGCATCGGGTATTTCAATTTCGGCTTCGTTCATTGCAATTTGAGAACAAATAATTCCGTTTTTTACGGTTTTGCTCATTCGCCTTGCTTCAATCGGTTTCATATATTTTTTATAGTCAGGAGTAAGCGATTTCAGGAACAAATCTTCATACACTTTCATTCCTTTTAAAAACACATCAAAGTTAATTGAGTTTTGCGGTGAAATACTTGCTGCTCCGTTTATATAAACCATTTTCAAAGTTAAGACTATTTTGTTTCAGAAAATATTAAAACAGTTCCGTTTCCGCCGAAACCGAAAGAATTTGACATAATATGTTTAACCTTAACATTTTTCAAAATTTCCGTTTGCGGAATTAAATCAAATTCCCGCATAGGATTTTGAAAATTAAGGTTAGGAAAAATTACTTTTTTCTGTAAAGATAAAACAGAAAATACAGTTTCTAAACTTCCCGCTGCAGCTAAAGTATGTCCGGTATATGCTTTTGTTGAGCTGAATTTAGGAACTTTTCCGTTGAATACTTTCAGCATTGCCCTTCCTTCCGAAAGGTCGTTATTCGGAGTTCCTGTTCCGTGAACATTTACGTAATCAATATCTTGAGG
Organism: uncultured Chlorobiota bacterium; assembly: GCA_947311125.1. Classification (GTDB taxonomy): domain Bacteria; phylum Bacteroidota; class Bacteroidia; order Bacteroidales; family JAADGE01; genus JAADGE01. The sequence continues at coordinate 6,523 of CAMZKI010000127.1, read as the reverse complement.
TTTTAAATTTGCCGTCTTTAAGGCTTGTATCATTGCGGAATATGCCCCGTAACCTTCGGGAGATGAGGCTGTTTGATGAAATGCATCATTAGCATTTGCATATCCTGAAACAACGGCAAGAGGTATTTTTCCTTCTTTTTTAACTGTTTCCTCAGATTCCAGAACAAGGTATGCTGCAGCTTCACCTAAGTTAAGTCCTTTTCGTTCATTGTCATACGGTTTACACTTCTCTCTGTCTAAAATCATAAGTGTATTGAATCCGTTCAAAGTATATTTTGATAAAGCATCGGTTCCTCCTGCTATAACTCTGTCGAGCAAGCCGCTTTTTATTAGTCTTACTCCTGTCATAATCGCATTGGCAGATGATGAACAAGCCGTGCTTACGGTCGTCATAAATTCTTTAATCCCGAAAAAATCGGCAATTCTTTCCGTGCTGTCGGCAGCTTCAAATGTATTTACGTGTTCATTTAGAAAATCTGAATTTAAAAAGTCGAGGTAATATTTCTCTCTTGCAACCATTCCTGCAACCGTTGTTGCCGACACAATACCTGTTCTGTATTTTTTTATGTCGTAAACAGATGCGTTTTCAAAAGCTTCTTTAACGGCTGTTATACCGAGTAATGCCGTTCTGGTTAGGGCATCATCGCCAGAGAGAGCTAATTTATGTTTCAGTTCTTTATCGGATAATTTAACTTCGGCAACAGGAATTTCTCCTTTATGAACTGTATCAAGAACGGAAATTGCTCCGATTCCTGATTTTTTAGCCAAAAGAGATTCGTAATTTTCCGATACTTTATTACCGATTGCGGAAATTGCTCCGATTCCCGTTATGTAAACTTTTTTTGTCAAATGTTATTTTTGATGTTTTTTTATGTATTCTGCCATTGTTTTAACCGAATAAAATATTTTTTGTCCTTCCTTGGGATTTTCTGTTTTGATACCGTAATTTTTTTCTAATAATACAATAAGTTCCAGTGCATCAATAGAATCCAATCCAAGCCCTTCGCCGAATAAAGGCTCATCCGTTTCTATTTCGCTCGGGTCTGTATCTTCCAAGTTTAAAACATCAATAATTTGTTCTTTCAGTTTTTTAATTAAACTTTCCATTTAGTTGTGTTATTAAATTTAAACTGCAATATTATAAATTAAATCTTATTTTCTGTCAAATAAAATTCTGCATAATAATTTCCGTCCGGAAAACCGTAATTTAATCTGCCCACAATACAAGCTTTAGCCTTTCCTGTTGCAAATAAAGTCTTTACATAATCAAAAATAAAACTTTTATCGAATTTTTTTGATATAAAGACGGTATTTTCTCCTTTTATTTTATGCCTGATACAAATTTCTCCTATTACAATGTTTGCAAGTGTGTAAACAAAAACTGAAGGACTCGGAAAATAATTTTCTCTGTCATCAATAGTTTTTTGATATTTAAAATCGGTATCTAGAGAAGAACTTTCATTAGATAAAATCACGGCAATATCTTCACTTTTATAATTTAATAAAACAGAAGTATCTTTCAGTAAAATTTCTGCGGCAAGAAATCCGAGTTTGCTTAAATTATCCGCTTTGTAAAACTTAGGATATTTTATTTTATAATGTTTATAGACTGATTTTGCAAAACCGGAAAAATCTTTCTCATTTTCCGAATAAACATATACTTCTTTATTATTTATCATAATTTTACTATCCGATATTACTGTTTTTCGTATGATTACAAGATTTGTTTCTGATTTTTCGGCGGTTTTTATTATTTTTTTTTCTTTTTCCGAAATAAGAACTGCATTACACCCTCCGAAACCTGACGCAGTTTTTAATGCAGTTTTCAGCTTAGTTCTTTTGTATTCTTTTTGTATATTTATTTTTCCGCTGACACCTGTTTTTTCAAAACCCGCCGTCCCGTAAATCTCGTTATTTTTTAAAGCTTCACAGGCAATAACAGTTTCTGCGATTCCCGCAGCCCCGAATGTATGACCTATATAACCTTTTATTCCGGTTAAAGGTGCATTTTGCAAACCGGCAAACTCCAAAGCCAAGCTTTCGGTTTCGTCATTATAAAGCGTAGCAGTTCCGTGCCCGGAAATAAAGTCAATCTCATCAGGCTTTAAATTACTTTCTTTAAGTGCATTTTTAATCGCAAACGCAAGCTCTTTACCTGTTCTTGAAGGTCCGGATATATGGTTTGCATCATTACTTGTCGACCCGCCGGAAATTACAATATCTGAATTATCGGATAAAGACTTTTCAGAAGTTAGTATAATAGTTGCAGCACCTTCTCCCGGGGTCATTCCTGTCCTGTTTCTGTCAAAAGGCTTGCATACTCCCTCACTGACAGCTTTAAACGCCAAAAACCCGGACAAAGTAAACTCGGATAAAATATCAGCACCGGCTACTACTGCATTTTTATATCTCCCTGAATTTATTAAACGTTGTGCAACTATAACAGCCAAACTTCCGGATATACAAGCATTAGAAATTGTCAAAACATTGTCTTTTTTACCGAAAAAATCAGCTGTGATTTCGGAGGACCTCCAAAGTTTCAGTCTGTCAGCCGAGAATATATTTTTTTTATCTTTTTCAAGTAAGTCAATATTGCCTTTGGTTGTAGAAACAATAAAAACGGTATCATCATTTTTTATGTCAATTTTTGAGCCTTTAAGTGCATCGGAAACGGACAAAACTAAAAGTTTTTCATACTTCGTGTATTCTTCTCTTTTTTTTGAAATTTCTGAAAACTTTTTTTCAATTTCATCGTAAGAGACAAGGGAAACGAAAACAGCTTCGGGTGACAACTCCGTATCTTCCGAGAGTTTTATTCCCGAAATTCCGTTTCTTATATTTTTAAGATTTTCAGAAGATGTAAACCCTAAAGATGAGATAATATTATGCGAGGAAATGTATATCATTAAAACTTAGAAAAAACGGATTACAAAATTAAATAAGTCAACCGATTTATAAAATAATATTTTACAAATATTAACGTTAAGGCAAGGAATTTGTGTTATAATACAAAAATAAAATATGTAATAAAGGATGATTAAATAACTACGAATGAAAATTTATATCACATTTTTGGCAATATTCATAAGTTTTAATTTGTTTTCTCAAAAGAAAATAAAAATGGTTCTTATAAACGGCGGAACTTTTGAAATGGGCAGCGACAGCAAACAATTTAAAGACGAGACTCCTAAACATACCGTAAAGCTCGACACTTTTTACATAGCACAATACGAAATGAGTTTTGATGAATACAAAGCATTTTGCAAAGTTGCAGGTTTCAGTGATCCTTACGGAGAAGAAGGTTTTCCTGTTGCAAACATAACTTGGGAACGTGCCGTAATGATGTGTAACTGGTTAAGCAGAAGAGACGGTTTTGACAAAGCATACCATATTGTAAGAGACGATAAAGCAGGTATTTTTGAAGTAACCTGTAATTTTAATTCAGACGGTTACCGTTTGCCTACCGAAGCAGAATGGGAATATGCGGCAAAAGGAGGCGACCGTTCCAAAGGTTTTGTATTCAGCGGCAGCAACAGCCCGTATTCTGTAGCATGGTTTAGTGAAAACTATAAGGGAGAAGAACATAAATCGGGCGAACTGCTGCCCAACGAAGCAGGCATCTACGATATGAGCGGAAATGTTGCCGAGTGGTGTTGGGACTTATATGACGCAACATATTATATGCACTCCGATTCTATCAATCCTAAAGGTCCGGATGTAGGTGAAAACAGAGTTTTCAGAGGCGGCACAAGACGAGATAAAATGGAACACCTTTTTATTACACGACGCTCATACCTCGAACCAAAAAAGAAAAATATGTATTTGGGATTCAGAGTAGTCAGGTCTAAAAAATAAATATTAATACTGCGTTTTATTTTAATATTCGGCAATCCTGCCTTTTAAAAAAGAAATTCAACACTTTATAATAAGGTTTAAGTCAAATTGCTTACTTTTGCGTATAAAACTGACTAAAAACACTTAGAGTTGGAAAAATATATCTCTTTATCAGACCTTAATTTTCAAATTAAAGAAAAAATTGAGCAAAACTTTTCTGACAGCATATTTGTTGTTGCAGAGATTAATGAACTGAGAGAAAGCAGAGGACATGCTTATTTGGAGCTAATTGAAAAAGATGAAGACGAAAATATAAAAGCAAAAGCAAGAGCAACAATTTGGGCAAGAATATACAGTATGCTCAAGCCTTATTTTGAAACAAGCACGGGACACAAATTTGAAGCCGGAATAAAAGTTCTTATTGTAGTAAAAGCCGTTTTTCATGAAGTTTACGGTTACAGCCTGAATGTTATTGACATTGACCCCACCTATACAATAGGCGAAATTGAAAAAAAACGATTGATGATTATCAAACGTCTGGAAGAAGAAGGTGTTACTGATATGAATAAAGAACTTGATTTTCCTGTTGTTCCTCAAAGAATTGCTGTTATCTCATCTGACACGGCTGCCGGTTACGGTGATTTTATAAATCAACTGAACAAAAGCCCTTTTAACTTTTACGTTAAACTGTTTGAATCGGCAATGCAAGGCGAAAAAACAGAAGGTTCAGTAATAAATGCTTTGGAAAAAATTTATGAGGAAGAAAAGGATTTCGATATTGTCGTTATTATAAGAGGCGGAGGTTCAAAATCGGATTTAAGCTGGTTTGATTCATACAAAATTGCTGTTAACATTGCACAATTCCCCCTGCCTGTTCTCACCGGAATAGGACATGAAAGAGATGCCGTAATAAGTGATATTGTTGCTTATGAATCTCTTAATACCCCTACCGCAGTTGCCGAATATATAATCAACACTGTTTCTGAATTTTATAATTACTTGAACTCTCTGTCAGAAAACTTTGCATATTCTGTTGAGAATATTTTATCCGAAAATAAGAATAAAATTTCGGAACTCGGAAACAGTATGAAATTCACGGTAAGCCGGCTTATTATAAACCAAAAAAACAAATTGGAACTGCTCGGAACAGATTATGAACATAAGATAAAACAATTACTCAACCTACATATTTTTCAGCTTAAGCGTTATCCCGAAAAATTGAAAACTGCCGTTAATAAAGACATAAATACTAAAATACAATACTTTGAGTTATTAAAAATAAAGCTGAAAAATTCCGTTTCCGGTTTTTTCAGAGAAGAAAAACATAAGCTGGCTTTATTTGAACAAAAAAATAATATGTCAAACCCGTCCAATATACTAAAAGCAGGTTACAGTTATACATTAAGTAACGGCAAACTGTTAAGAACAATTAAAGACGTTAAAAAAGGCGATGAACTGGAAACATTTCTTTATGACGGAAAAATACTGTCAACGGTTAAAAAATAATTGTTAATTTTGTTTTCTGAAATATGAATAAATTAAGAGAGTATCCGGCAATCCTCAGGTTAACAATAATTTTATTTTTTATTGTTTTAGTATTGTATTCACTTATACAAGCTAAGCATATATTGTATCCTTTGGCTATTTCCGTTTTATTTTCATATTTGTTGTATCCTGTTGCTTCGTTTTTGGAATATAAATTAAAATTTCCGAGAGTTCTTGCAGTTTTAATCTCCGTATTGTTACTTTTGGCTGTATCAAGCGGAGCAATAAGCATTATAATAAATCAAATTCAAAAATTAGCAGAAGACAAAATGATACAGCAAAATGCCGGAGAAAATTTTGCTGCGTTACAGGATTTTATATCTCGGCAGTTTAACCTGTCGCCGGAAGCCCAAAATGAATGGATAAAAGAAAAACTTTCCGGTTTTGCCGGTTCCGAAGGAGAAGCAAAAGTTGTCTTTTTAAAAATAGCCGGTACGATAGAAGCATTACTGTTTATTCCTATTTTTACATTTTTTATGCTTTTTTTCAGAAACAGAGCCGAAACATTTATTCATAAACTGGCAAAAAGAAGGCATGCCGAATTAGCCGAAACATTAATAAAACAAATATCAAAAGTTACCATTAAATATGTTACGGGAGTTACGATTGTCGTTATAATCTTAGCAATTTCCCACTCAACGGCTTTAAGTATAATCGGGGTTCAGTACCCGCTGATTTTGGGGCTGATTACGGCAAGTTTTTCGTTTATCCCGTATTTCGGAACAATAGTAAGCGGCATTGTGCCTCTGACATTTACTTTGGTTGCACAAAATAATCCGTATGTTGCTATGGCTACAGCACTTTATTATATTACGATTTCGCTTATTGATCATAATATTTTAACCCCCGGAATTGTAGGCGGAAAAGTTCACCTTAACCCTTTTATAACAATCTTAAGTATAATTGCAGGAGCTGCAGTTTGGGGAATTCCGGGAATGATTATTGTTGTTCCTTTTATGGCTGTAGTAAAAATAATTTGTGACAATGTTGACTCTCTCAAGCCTTTCGGTTATATACTCGGTGTAGATAAAGGCGGACTGTCAATAAAAAAAATTACTGATATTTTTATTAATAAGAAAAAAACTTAATATTTTTTTATGTCTTTTGTTGTCATAATAGTTGTCTTAATAATTATTATAATTTT
>CAMZKI010000126.1 GCA_947311125.1 uncultured Chlorobiota bacterium | reverse complement strand
GGGGGGGCTTATAATTTTTTGGGAGTTATAAGTTTTATGGGAGTTATAAGTTCTGGGGTTGAAATTTAAAATTAAGGTTATGAGTTTTGGTGTTATGAGTTTATTAAGTAATAAGGTTTTAGGTCATAAGCTTCAAAGTCAACCAAAGTTATCAACAATCATCGAAGGTGATTACAAGTCAAGATAAGTCAGTTAATGTCAGCCAAAGGCAACAAAAGTCAACGCAAGTCATCAAAATTCAGAGACAACAAAAGTCAACAAAGTCAAGAAAAGATAACAAAAGTCTCGGTAAAAGTCAACAGAAATCAGCATAAGTCAAAAAAGGTCAACAAAATAAAAAAAGAGAAAAAGGCAAAGTCATAAAGCTTTTAAAACCTTGGTTCTCTGCAGCTGCCGGAATTATTGTAATATTTGCCCTTTGGCAATTTTTGCTTACAAATATAGACAGCTACAAAGCAAATAATGAAAATATTTCGAAAACAGAAAACTCTCAAAATTTAGCCGAAATAAACAATGATGACCTACAATATCTTGAACCTGAAATAGATGCGTACATTAATGAAGTCGATATAAGCAATATTTACGAATATGCAAACGATGAAAATGATAAAAACCTGACAGATACAGACGATGAAGCTGCTTACGAATATTTTATCGACTACACAGACGATTACGAATACACAGAAATTATTGCAGAACTTTAAACCTGAAAAAATGAAACAACTCATCGTAATATTATTTTTAATTACCTTTTTTGCAGGCGGGCAGGTATTAGCTCAGCACGGCAATATGAACGCAGAAAAAAGAAAAGAAATAAAAGAAAAACAAAAACAGTTTATTATTAACAAACTTCAACTGACGGAAAAAGAAAAAAGAGATTTCATTCCTGTTTATGAAAAATATACAAGCGAACGAGAAAAACTTTACATAGAAAAACATAAAGCAATGAGAAATTTCAAACAAAACAGTCTTAATATGTCTGATGATGAGTTACTCAAGCTTTCCGATAAATTTATTAACATCGAATTAAAATCAGCTCAATTATGCAAAAAATATAATGAACAATTCAAAAAAGTATTACCTCCCGTAAAAATCATAATGTTATATCAGGCTGAAAACGAATTTAAAAAACAACTGATAAAAAAAATACATCACAAACAAATGAACAAAAAAAATATGCCGTAAAATAATTGTTTAACCGTTAAAAACTCATTTTTTTCATATTAAAACAAAATGATAACTTTACGGTTTTACTTTTAAACAGTATGAATTATCAGGATATTCTAAAAGATTTAAAAAACAAAATTTACAAACCGATATACTTTCTGTTCGGAGAAGAACCTTATTTTATTGATAAGATAACAGAGTTTATTGCCGATAACATATTAAACGACAGCGAAAAAGCATTTAACCAAATAACACTTTACGGCAAAGATTCTCAAATTGAAGACATAATAAACAGTGCAAAGCGATTCCCTATGATGGCAAATCATCAGGTACTTATTATCAAAGAAGCACAAAACCTGAAAAACATAGAAAAACTTGCCTTTTATGCCGAACAACCTCTAAAATCAACAATTCTTGTTCTTAATTACAAATACAAAAAATTAGATAAACGCACAAAACTCTACAAAATTCTGAACAAAAACGCCGTTTTGTTTGAATCAAAAAAACTCTATGAAAATCAAATTCCGGCTTGGATTAACACATACCTGAAAGAAAAAAAATATTCGGCAAATCCTGTTTCCGCACAACTTTTAACAGAATTTCTCGGAACAGACCTATGTAAAATATCAAACGAACTGGACAAACTGACAATATCCCTCCCGAAAGGAACAATCATAACACCTGAAATAATTGAAAAAAATATAGGAATAAGCAAAGATTTCAATAATTTTGAATTACAAAATGCCCTCACAAACCGAGATATATTAAAAGCCAATCGTATTATTCAACATTTTGCAAAAAACCCGAAAGAAAATCCTTTAACCCTTACAATTATAACCCTGTTTTCATATTTCTCAAAAATACTGACATACCACTACCTGAAAGACAAAAGCAACAACAATGTCGCATCAGCTCTTAAAATAAACCCGTTTTTCGTTAAAGATTATGCCAAAGCGGCAAGAACCTACAACATAAAAAAAACAGTCTTCGTGATATCAATACTGCGAGAATACGATATGAAGTCAAAAGGCTATAACAATGCAAACACAACACACGAAGATTTATTAAAAGAACTAATTTTTAAAATACTGCATTAAATATCTTTCATTTTTATATCTTTGCACTCCTTAAAATTTCAGATAAAGATATGTATATAATATTGTTTTTGATTATCATTACCTCGGCAGTATCCGTTTTAGCATTCAATAATTACGAACTGTTTAACAAACTTAAATTCAATGCATATTTAGTTTGGAATAAAAAACAATATCTGCGATTACTCTCGCACGCATTAGTACACGGCAGCTGGATGCACCTTATCGTCAATATGTATGTATTATGGATTTTCGGAGAATTTGTAGAAAATGCCTTTATCAGAATATTTCCGGCAGGAATGTTCCTGTTTATACTAATGTATGTGCTGTCAATACCGTTTTCGACACTCCCTGCTTTATTAAAAAATAAAAACAATCATTATTATAATGCCGTAGGAGCATCAGGAGCCGTTTCGGCAATAGTTTTTACGGCAATACTTTTACAACCGAAAATGAGTCTGTTTATAATATTCATACCGATACCGATTCCGGCATATATTTTCGGAGCATTATATTTAACCTATTCTTATTTTATGAGCAAAAGAGGCAAAGACGGCATTGCCCACGATGCCCATTTTGCCGGGTCAGTTTTCGGTTTTACGTTCCCGATTATTTTAAATCACACTTTATTTCTGAATTTTATTCAACAAATAATAAATTAAAGATATGAAAACAAAAAAGATAGTTATAGCACTCGGCGGAAACGCATTACTGAGAGGAAACCAAGCAGGTACCATTGAAGAACAAGAACAAAACACATACGACACATTAATGAATATAATCCCTTTTATAAAAGAAGGACATAAAATTGTATTAAGTCACGGAAACGGACCGCAAGTAGGAAATATTTTAATGCGAAACGATGCCGGAGAAACAATGTATAATATCCCTCAAATGCCTCTGGATATCTGTGTTGCCGATTCACAGGGAGGCATAGGATATATGATTGAACGAGTTTTGCGTAATATATTTATTGAGCAAGGTATTGATAAAGATATTGTTACTTTAGTATCGCAAGTTGCCGTAGATAAAAACGACCCGGCATTTAAAAACCCCACCAAACCGGTAGGAAAAATTTACGATAAAGAAACTGCCGACAAACTTTCTGACGAAAAAGGATGGTTATTTAAACCCACGCCTAAAAAAGCAGGCGGATGGCGGCGAGTTGTCCCCTCTCCCGAACCCCTTGATATTTTCAATATTAAAACAATTGAAAACATTACAGACAACGGAGCAATTGTTATAGCTTCAGGCGGAGGAGGTATTCCTGTATATATTGATGAAAACAAAAAAGTAAAACCCACGGAAGCCGTTATTGATAAGGACAAAGCATCCGCCCTTTTAGCTTCAAAAATTAATGCCGACGAGTTTTATATCCTAACCGATGTTCCGTATGTTTACATCAACTTTAATGAACCGAATCAGAAAAAACTCGACTTTCTTAACCGTGAAGATGCCCTTAAATATATGGCAGAAGGAAAATTCGGCGAAGGAAATATGGCTCCTAAAATAAGAGCATGCCTGAACTTTATAGAAAAAGGCGGAAAAAAAAGCGTAATAACCGAAGCTACAAAACTTACCGACAAATCATACGGAACAAAAATAACTTTAGAATACGAAGATTAACTAATCTCAAAATATCACAATTAAGCTGCCGAGTAATTTTACAAAATTGAAAACTTTAATTGTATTAACGGGACCTACCGCCGCAGGAAAAACAGACTTAAGCATTGAACTTGCCCAAAAGCTTAATTGTGATATTATTTCGGCAGATTCCCGTCAAATCTATAAAGAACTGAAAATAGGCGTTGCACGACCCTCCGACAGTGATTTGGCAAAAGTAAAGCACTATATGATTGCCGAAAAATCAATACACGAATATTACAGTGCCGGAAAATACGAACTTGAAGTAATTCATATTCTGAAAAATATATTTAAAACTAAAAACACCGCAATACTTACAGGCGGCTCCGGAATGTATATTGATGCCGTTTGCAAAGGTATTGATACCCTGCCCGATGCCGACCCTGAAATAAGAAAATATCTTACCGAAAAACTTAGCAGCGAAGGAATCGAAAGTTTACGTTTCGACCTCAGACGATTAGATCCCGAACATTACGAAACCGTAGACCTGAATAATCCTAAACGTGTTTTAAGAGCCGTAGAAATTTGTATTCAGACAGGAAAAACCTATACCTCATTTCTTTTAAACAAAAATAAAAAAAGAGATTTTCGTATTCTGAAAATAGGATTAAAAAGAGACAGAGAAAAGTTGTATCAACGCATTAACAAGCGTGTTGACATAATGATTGAAATCGGTCTTATTGAAGAAGCAAAACGCTTACTTAAGTATAAAAATCTTAACTCACTTAATACCGTAGGATATAAAGAATTATTTGCTTACTTCGAACACAAATATGATTTAAGCGAAGCTGTAAGACTTATAAAACGCAATACTCGCAGATATGCAAAAAGACAAATAACCTGGTTTAATCGTGATGAAGATTATATTTGGTTTAACCCTGACGACAAACATCTTATTTTAAACCACACGGAAAAAAATTTATAGAGGACAAGCAGATTACTCTCCTCAAAATAAATACTTAACTTTATACGAATAAGATTTGAACGGAAACATTACAAAATTAAAAAGAAAAGGACACATTTCAAATATAAAAAACCCGACTCAAACCAAATGGCAATCTACATAGGCAACTACATTTATGAAAACAGACAACTGAAATACATACTTACCGATTACGGAAAAATTATTATTCATACCGCTGTAGAATACGGCTCCGTAGAATCTGCCCAAATAAACGTTACACGAACATATACCCGACAATACAACCTGACAGACCGCCTCGGCAACGTGCGAAAAGAATTACAAGACAAACACTACCTTTTGTAATAATTTATTATTTGAATTGTTCAGTGACTCCGAAAGCTTTCGGGATGTATGACTGCGAAGCGTGGGCTATTCATAATCTTATCCTTTTTTATATTCCGCTTCCGGCTCTGCTGCCATACTTAACTTTTCTTCGACTTCTTGTACCGTAACCTGCCCATTCATAAGCATGGGCAATAACCAATCCCGCAAGGTGGTGAGTTGTTGGTTTTGTTTAATGTTGTTGGCAATCTGTTCATTTGAAGACAAAACTATTTTCCCATATAATTCAATTAGTCTTTTAGGTGGGATTGAAAAATATAAGTTTCTAATATCATCGGGATAAACATGTGGCTGTGCAGAACCTTTTGCTTGGCTACTTATATATGGTTGTAATAATTTTAAATACTGCAATAACATTATTGTTATAGTATCATTTTTGCCTCTTACGGTTGTGCAATCGGATGCAAAGATCGGCTCTCGCCAAAAATTCACATAACCAGCATTGGCTCCTGATGCACTAATGGTTATTGTATTTTCATCTCTATTGTGTTTATTGTGATAGTATGAAAATTTTAAACCAGCTGCTACAACTTTAATATTTCCTTTATTTGCTTCTTTTTCAGTTATCAAATCACCTTTTATTATTTCTGCATAATCCCCCATTTTCTCAACCTTCCAACCCTCCGGGATTTCCCGTTTCAAGTCCTCATTATAAACCATACTACCGCCTGATG
>CAMZKI010000125.1 GCA_947311125.1 uncultured Chlorobiota bacterium | reverse complement strand
CCCCCCCCCCCCCCCCCCCCCCCCCCCCCCCCCCCCCCCCCTTTTTTTTTTTTTTTTTTTTTTTTTTTTTTTTTTTTTTTTTTTTTTTTTTTTTTTTTTTTTTTTTTTTTTTTTTAAAAAAAAATAAATTTTAAAAAAAAAAAAAAAAAAAAAAACACACACAACAACCGTAAAAACAAAAAAAACTAAGAAAATATACAAATATATATGTCCGCTAAGCTGTAAAAACGGCAAATCCGACACATTCGAAAATTGCCCGAGATGCGGAATGGAAATGATTGAAAATCCCGATTATAAAACAAATACCGATAAAAATGAATAAATTAGCATCTGAATTTGCAGGATTAAAATTAAAAAGCCCGATAATAGCAGGAAGTTGCGGACTTACAAGTTCTGTCGAAAACATAAAAGAAACAGAAAAAAACGGTGCCGGAGCCGTTGTTCTGAAATCAATATTTGAAGAAGAAATTACAGGAAAATATGAAAAACTTTTAAGAGAAATCGGAACAATCAGTTCATTCGAAGAGAATCTTGATTACTACGACTTTAAAATAAAACAAGATAATATAAACGAATACATTTCTCTGATAAAAAAAGCAAAAGGTGCCGTTTCAATTCCCGTTATCGCAAGTATAAATTGCGTATCATCTCACGAATGGACATATTTTGCAGGAAAAATTGAAGAAGCAGGAGCTGACGCTCTCGAATTAAACATATTCATTTCTCCTGCTGACACCAACCTGTCAGGCAGCGAAAAAGAAAACCTGTATTTTAATATTATTGACAAAATTACAGAAAAAATTAATATCCCGGTAATCGTAAAAATGAGTTATTACTTTACCGATTTAAAAAATATGATACAAAAACTGTCAGAAACCAAAATTAAAGGTTTAGTATTATTCAACAGATTTTTTAGCCCTGATATTGATATTTATAACCATAAAGTTATACCCGTAAATATTTTCAGCAAGCCGGAAGACCTGCCCGTTTCTATGAGATGGATTGCTGCCGCATCCGGAACCGCCAAATGCGATTTAGCGGCATCAACCGGTGTTCACGACGGAAGTGCGGCAATAAAACAAATACTTGCAGGAGCCGATGCCGTTCAAATTGCATCCGTAATGTATTCTGAAGGCTTTGAAATAATAAAAAAAATTAATACGGAAATCGAAAAATATATGGACGAAAAAAAATACGAAAGCATTAGCCACTTCAGAGGACTTATGAATTACAAAAACATTAAAAACCCCGGCGTTTACGACAGAATGCAGTTTATGAAGCATTTTTCTTTTGACAACTCTCTGAAACACATATAAATATGAAAACAAAGCTGTATTTTTTCACCTTTATTTCAGTCGCATCCGTAATTGTCATTATCGGATATTTCGGTATGACAATGTCTTTGGATTATATGCAGAAAAAATATATTGAACTGCAACTCGACATTAATAAAAGGCAAGCTCAAAATATGGCAATGTTTCTGGAAAATCAACTAAAAAACGGTGCATCAAAAAAAGAAGTGAGAGAAAATTTACAACAAGCACTTGCAGGCTCTGACGATGAAAAAGGCTTTTTATGTATGTTTGACAAATATAACGCAGAATTAATTTGTCATCCCGATCAAAATAAAATCGGCACAAAACTCCCGCCGTCATTTCTGTTTGAAAATCCCGAAAACGGATATACAGAAAAAACACGAAACGTAATTTTGGAAGGTATTGAAGCCGGCGGACTTTTTCATACGCCTAATTCAACCGAAGTTGCATATATGATACCCGTAAGAGGAACAGAATGGATGATTTCGGCTCACGAAAATATTCAGACAATTAAAAATGAAATATTGAGTCAAAAAAAAATATTTTTAACAGGATTTCTGATTATTGCATCTGTAACGGCTCTTTTAGCAACTTTAATGGCTCGGCTGATAGGAAGAAAATATGAAAAAACTATTGAAGAACAGAATATTGCCCTGGAACAAGTAAATGAAGAACTAAAATCTGTCAATAACGATTTAAACAGAAAAAACGAAGAAGTAACCCTTCAAAAACAAATTATAGAAGACCAACACGAAGAAACAAAAAAGAAAAATTCTCAAATTACAGAACAAAATAATCAAATAAAATCAAGCATACAATATGCAAAAAGAATTCAGGAAGCACTGCTGCCGCCGGATACCTTCATTTCCGAAATTTTAAATGATTATTTTATTTACTACAAACCGAGAGATATAGTAAGCGGAGATTTTTATTGGATTAAGAAGATTAAAAACACTGTAATTTTTGCAGTTGCCGACTCTACCGGACACGGTGTTCCCGGAGCTTTTATGAGTATGCTCGGAATAGCTTTTCTTAACGAAACGGTAACTGAAGATTTTTATGAATCTGACAATTGTACGGCTGCACTTATTTTAGACGGTCTGCGTGAAAAAATAAAAATATCCTTACGACAAACAGGCACCGATGATACCGCAAAAGACGGTATGGATATGGCAATAGTACTCATAGACACCGATGACTTAACAATGCAATTTGCCGGGGCATACAATCCTCTTTATATTGTAAGGAAAGGAAAACTAACCGAAGTTCAGGCAGATAAAATGCCCGTAGGCGTTTACCTGAAAGACTCCCGAAAGTTTACAAATAAAAGAGCCGCATTACAGCCGGGAGATATATTATATATGTTTTCTGACGGATATTACGACCAATTCGGGCAAGAATCCGGCAGAAAATTTATGAAAAAACGTTTCAGAGAGCTACTGGAAGAAATCTCTCTGAAACCAATGAAAGAACAATATGAAATTTTAGACAAAACCTTTAAAGAGTGGAAGGGAAACACAGAACAATCTGACGATATATTAGTTGTCGGGGTTAAACTTTGACAACTTTCAATACCTTTCCTTCTGCATTTCCTGTTTCGTTAATTCCCGTTATTCGAAAATCAACTATATTGTTAACCAATTTTGAATTATACGGAATTTCAACTTTTATATAATTTTCCGTAAAACCGAATATTGAATTTCTGTGTTTTGCTCCTTCAAACAAAACTTTATGCTCTGTTCCGACAAACTTTTTATAAAATTCGAAATGTTTCAAATCAACCAATTGTGAATCAGGCCTTTATTCTTTTACTGTTTTCTTTTCTTCCCTTCCCATTGACT
>CAMZKI010000124.1 GCA_947311125.1 uncultured Chlorobiota bacterium | reverse complement strand
TTTCATCACCTTTTACCTGAATTTACCGCAATTGAGAATATTTGTATGCCTGCTTTCATTAAAGGAGCAAATAAGAAAGAAGCCTTTAAGCGTGCAGAAGAATTATTAGAATTCCTTAACCTTTCCGAAAGGACATTACATAAGCCGGGCGAAATGTCAGGCGGAGAACAACAAAGAGTAGCCGTTGCCAGAGCATTAATTAATAACCCTTCAATTATCCTTGCCGATGAGCCTTCCGGAAATCTTGATACTGAAAATAAAAAAGCTCTTCATCAGCTTTTCTTTTCTTTGAGAGATAGATATGAACAAACATTTGTGATTGTTACTCACAACAATGAACTTGCTCAAATGTCCGACAGGATTATAAAATTAAAAGACGGCAGAACAGAAATATAAGCTTGTTTAAAAAGACACTCTTTCAAACATTCCGCAGAAAAAAATATCCTTCTCTGCCCTTTTGTCAGAATTTACTTTAAAACTGTAAGTTCCGCTTATTAAATTATTCCCGGTATCAATATCTGAAATAACAACTTTTCCTTCATAAGAAATTAAATAAATGTTTTCTTTGGTATCAGAAATTATATAACTCAAACTGCATTCCGAATTTACAACACCTGTTTTATAATCAAATGTCTGAAAATATTCTCCGTTCTTATTACCGTTAATTTTAACAATAATTATTCCCGAAACATTATTGTTTTCACAAATTTTAAATGAAATTTCCGAAATACCCTTATTTATTTTAATATTTTCTGTTACTGCGTTTTGTATGTTACCATCAATTCTTACCTCAATAATATTCTCTGGATTAATGACTTTTTTATCACAACTCTGAGTGATAATTAAGAGCAACAAAACAAAAATTACGTAAATTTTATTTTTCAAAAAACTCATAATAAACGTAAAAAATACATTTTCTACAGGTAAAACAGATTTTAATATCTTAATTTGTAAAAATAATAAAAACTTTCAAAGTCTGAAAAATTATATTCTTTAAAACAATATTTTTTTTAATTTTACATAATATTCTGAAACAGGGAACAGCACATTTATTTAATATAAAAACAAACAGCTGATTTCTTGTATAAACAGAATACAAAACGAATGCGGCTATGCAATTTTTAAGTCATTAAAATAAACGTATGAAAAAAAAATTTGCACTTCATTGGCAGATACTTATTGCAATTATTTTAGCAGTTATTTACGGCATATCATTTCCGAATCAATACAAAGTTGACTTAAATGCATATAAGAAAATTACATCAAACGAAGAAAACATCCGGTTTTCAAATATACAAATACTTACAATAGAAAATCTGATAGGAAAAGAAGCTGTCTCTGAAAATGAAATTATAAGGCTTATAACTGCTAAATCCGACCTTAAGCTGTCTCTTGAACAGAAAAACATTATTCTGAAATACACCCTCTACAACCCTGAAATAAAATATATTTCATGGATGGGTACTGTTTTTTTGAAAGCATTAAAAATGATAATAATTCCGTTGATTTTAATGTCAATAATTTCCGGAATTGCAAATATAGGTTCCGCAGGAAATCTGGGAAGACTTGGTCTTAAAACAATTCTGTATTATCTGATGACAAGCACGGCAGCAATATTAACAGGTTTGTTTTTTGTAAATATCATTAAACCGGGAAAAGGTATTGATAAAAGTTTTATAGATGTATCAGACATACCATCGGTAAGTCAGCACAGTTTCAGTGACACTTTACTAAATATTATTCCTGAAAATATTTTTGTGGCATTTACACAAAATCAGATGCTTTCAATAATATTTTTTGCAATATTATTCGGCTTTTTTATAACAAAAATAAGCTCTAAATCAAGAATTGTATTAACGGATTTGTTTAATGCCGGTTTTGAAGTTATGATGAAAATAACAACATTTATCATAAAACTTACTCCCTTCGGCGTATTCGGTTTAGTTGCGAAAACCGTTGCCGATCAATCAGACCGCCTCATAAACCTTATGCATGTATTGGGGATATATTCCTTAACAGTATTGGCAGCTCTCGCATTTCATGCTTTCGTAGTATTACCTCTGTTCTTAAAATTTATAGCAAAAGTAAAACCTTTTGCACATCTTAAAGCTATGCAGGCAGCACTTCTTACTGCATTTTCAACTTCATCTTCCGGAGCAACACTCTCTCTCACAATGGAATCTGTAGAAAATAACTCGGGAGTTTCAAATAAAGTTTCAGGCTTTACACTGCCTCTCGGGGCTACCGTCAATATGGACGGGACTGCTCTTTACGAAGCTGTTGCCGCTCTGTTCATAGCACAAGCATACGGTTACGACCTTACCGTAACAGAACAAATAGTAATAGTAATAACAGCATTATTAGCATCCGTAGGGGCTGCCGCCGTTCCTATGGCAGGGTTAATTATGATATCAATAATTCTTACCGCCGTAGATTTGCCTCTTGCAGGAATTGCGTTAATTTTGCCTGTCGACAGAATTTTAGATATGTTCAGAACTTCCGTAAACGTCTGGAGCGATAGCTGCGGAGCCGTTATTATAGCAAAATCAGAAGGAGAAAAATTAAAAGTCTGAAAACTTTAAAACACTATGAACGAATCAATACTAAAAGCATTAATGAGGCTGTTTGCAATTATTGCAAATGCTGATGCCGAAAAAGTTTCCGAAAAAGCAAGAACCGTTGTCAAGTCGTATCTTGATGTAGTACTTAACCAAGAATACAGCAAAATATACCTTAATCTCTTTGATGAATACGTTAAGCTGCACCACCACGTCAAAAAAGACGATAACAGAAAAGTAAGAAAACAAACATCTCTCAACTCCGTAAAAGTTCTGAAAATATGCAGTGAAATAAACGAGCAACTTCAACAAAAAGAAAAAATAGTTGTTCTTATCAGGTTATTGGAATTCATTAATCAAGACGAAACAATTACCGATAAAGAGCTTGATTTCGTAAAAACAGTATCAGATATTTTCAATATTTCAGAACTTGAATTCAGTCAATTATTCAATCTTGCTACGCATAATATCAATAAGTTTAAAGATAAATCAAACGTTATAATTATAAATTCCGAAAAAGAAAATTCCCAAAAAGAATTTAAGCATAAACATACCGAAAATCTTGACGGGGAACTCATAATTTTACGGTTAGAAAGCACTAAAACATATATTCTGCAATATTACGGGAACGACAGCCTGTTTCTCAACAGTCAGAATATAAACCCTAAACGTCTCTATATTTTTGACAGCGGAGCAGTCATAAAAAATCAAAAAATCAGTAATATATATTACAGCGATATAGTAAGTCGTTTTCTTGATGAAGACACAAGCTCAAAGGTTATACTGAAAGCCGAAGATATTGAATTTTATTACAGCAACTCAAATAACGGCATACATAAATTCAGTTTTATTGAATATTCCGGCAAAATGTTGGGCATTATGGGAGGAAGCGGTGTCGGAAAATCTACCCTGCTGAATGTCCTTAACGGAACATTTCCTTTGCACGGCGGAAAAATAACAATTAACGGTTACAACCTTCATAAAGATAAAGAAAAACTTAAAGGTATAATAGGCTTTGTTCCTCAAGACGACCTGCTTATAGAAGAACTTACCGTTTATCAAAACTTATATTATAATGCAAAACTATGCTTCAGCAACTTTACAAAAGAACAAATAAAAAATGCCGTTAATAAAATTTTAACAGATTTAGACTTATATGAAGTCAAAGACTTAACCGTCGGAAGTCCTGTAAATAAATTCATCAGCGGCGGACAAAGAAAGAGACTGAATATTGCACTTGAACTCATAAGAGAACCTGCAATTTTAATAGTTGACGAACCTACATCAGGCTTATCGTCAATGGATTCTGATATGGTTATGAACTTGCTGAAAGAACAAGCATTAAAAAACAAACTTGTTTTAGTAAATATACACCAGCCTTCTTCTGATATATTTAAATTATTTGACAGTTTGTTAATGATGGATAAAGGCGGACATCCCGTTTATTACGGAAATCCCGTTGAAGCTCTCACTTATTTCAAAAAATCGGCAAATTACGTGAATCCGGAAGAAGCAGGTTGTGCTTGCTGCGGAAACGTTGATGCCCAACAGCCCTTAGAAATCCTTGAAGCAAAAGTGGTTGATGAATACGGAAAAGTAACTAAGGTCAGAAAAATTAATTCTGAAGAATGGTATCAGAAATTCAAAAAAGAAATTGAACCGAAAATAAAAGCAAGCACGATTGAAGAAACAGATAAAGTGAAACTGCCTGAAAATCACTTCAAAACACCTTCTCGTTTTAAACAATTCCTTATTTTTGCAGCAAGAAATATAAAATCAAAACTTACCAATAAGCAATATTTGCTCATAACATTTGCAGAAGCCCCTGTTTTAGCCGTAATTCTCGGTTATTTTACAAAATATATAAGCGGAACCGAAACAAATCCTGATGCATATATTTTTGCCGAAAATGTTAATTTAATTGCCTATATTTTTATGGCTGTTACAGTTGCATTATTTTTCGGGATGACATTAAGTGCAGAAGAAATAATAAAGGATAAGAAAATTCTAAACAGGGAGAAATTCCTGAATTTAAGCAAGTTAAGTTACCTAAATTCAAAAATTACAGTCCTTTTTTTCATTTCGGCAATCCAAACCCTTTCATTTATAATAGTAGGAAATTTTATCCTTGAAATTCACGGAATGACACTGACCTATTGGGCTGTTTTGTTCACAACCGCAGCATTTGCAAATATTCTCGGACTGAATATCTCCGCAACTTTTGACTCTGTAGTAACAATTTACATAATAATACCATTCATTTTAGTTCCGCAACTTTTATTCAGCGGAGCTATAGTTGACTTTACAAAATTACACAAAAACTTTACATCATATAAAGAAGTTCCCGTTATAGGAGATTTAATGACATCAAGATGGGCATATGAAGCATTAGCGGTAGCACAATTTAAAGATAATAATTACGAAAAATATTACTTTAAAATCGATATGCTCAAAAGTCAAAATAATTATAAACTTTCATATCTCATTCCTGAATTAAAAAAATATGTAAATACCTGTATGTCGAATATAAATAATGAAAAAGACGAAAAGCAA
>CAMZKI010000123.1 GCA_947311125.1 uncultured Chlorobiota bacterium | reverse complement strand
TAAAAAAAGAGAAAATTAATTTGGTTACTTAAGTAATTTTCAATAATTTTATATCCGAATTTAGAGAAAACCAAGTTATTACTATTTTAGATATTAGAAACATTAAATTTGATATATCATGAAAAAAACAAAAAATGATGTAATCTTAATTCCGACTGATTTTTCAGAAGTTTGTCAGAATGCTATTAATCACGGTGCTTCCGTTGCTCATACAATGAAATACAGAGTTGTTTTATTGCATGTAATTAATAAAGATACTGACAAATATTTAGACGAAGAGAATTTAAGTGACGATGTGATTTCAGAGAAGTTGGAAAAAATAGCAGCTGAAGCATCTAAAGAATATGATGTTCAGGTAGAATTTTTAGTAAAACAAGGAGATTTATTCGAAAATATAAAAGAAGCCTGCGATACTGTAGGCGCCAAGTTAATTATTCTCGGAACTCACGGAAAAGTAGGGTTTCAGAAAATTACGGGAAGTTATGTTCTTAAGGTTATTGAAGTTTCTAATACACCCACAATTGTTGTTCAAAAAAGAAGATATACCGAGGGCTATAAAAACATTGTATTCCCGATAACAGCATCAACACAAGACAGACAGAAAGTAACGTGGGCTATTAATATTGCAAAAATGTTTGATGCCACCGTTCATATGATACCTAAGTTTGAATCCGGCAAGTTTTATAAAAACAGGATTATGAGCATCACAAAACAAATTAAAAATATATTTGACGAATACAACGTAAGATATACAGATAAGGTATCTTCTCCTACGGAAGGCAATTTTGCAAAACAGGTTCTTGATTATGCCATAGCTAATGATGCTGAGTTGATAATGACTTTAGTAAACAAAGATAAAGGTCTATTTTTCTCGTCTTGGGATGAAAAGTTGATTTATAATACAGCTCAAATTCCGGTTATTTGCATAAATCCGATTGATACAAAGAAAACAACTTGGGTAGGTTATTAAATTTTAAATCCCTATTGATAAATAAAAAGGCTTATACGAAAAATGTATAAGCTTTTTTTATGCTCCGGCAACTACTTCAATCATCGAATTTTCATTCAGGTATTTTTGTGCTGTTTCTAATATAGTTTCAGAATTTATTTTTTTTACTGCTTCTATATAATTTAAAAAGTAGTTTTCTGATAATTTGCCGGTTATAAGCATTTTACAGGCTTCTGATGTTGCTAAAGGCCCGTCGAAAGTTTTAGCGGCATTACCGTATATCCATTTTTTAACACGGTCTAATTCATCGTTTTTTACGGGAATTGTTCTTAAAATTTTCAGTTCTTTATAAATTTCGTCAACAGCTTCTCGGTAAACCTCTTTTCCTGATTCGGCAGAAATAAAAAAGTATCCGGCACCGGGAGCAGAAAAATTTCCGGCATAAATTCCGTATGTATATCCTTTATCTTCGCGAATGTTTGACATTAGTCTTGAACCGAAATAACCTCCCAAAATAATAGTTGATATTTTAAGGTTAAAAAAATCGGGATGAGCTTTATTTATTGATAAATTTCCGATTTTAACGGAATATTGAACAGTGTCTTCAATTTTAACAAATTTTCTCTTTTTTTCGCCGGCTTTTATTTCTGTCTCAACCTTAATGTTATTCTTTTTTTTATTACTTTTCTCAACGGCACCTAAAAATTTTTCTGTCAGCTTAAGATGTTTATCATTAACTTTTCCTGAAATCAGAATCGTCATATTTGCGGTTGTGTAATTTTGTCGATAAAACTCAACTATTTTTGACCTGTCTGTATTCGTAAAATCATATTCTTTTAAATTACGTCCGTAAGGATGCTCTTTGCCGAATAAAAGTTCATTAAAAGTCTCCCACGATCTTACATCTGTTTTTTGTCTGTTAATTTTAAATGTTTGCAGTCTGTTTTTTAGGTAAATATTAATTTCATTTTCAGGAAAAACAGCGTTAAATAAAAAATCCGAAACAATGTTAAAAGTTTCTTCAAAATACTTGTTTAACGTGTAAAGCGTTATAATTGAGTGGTACTTTGTTATTTCAGTTTCGTAATATGCACCGTAAAAGTCAAGTTTTTCGGCAATTTGCTCCGATGTAAGATTATTGGTGCCTTTGTCTATTAAAGAATTTACGGATAAGGCAATTAATGGATTTTTATCGTAAATTTTACCTGCTTCAAAAATAAAGTCTGTCTTAATTATATCTTGGTCACCGGCATTTAAAATATAAACGGGAGAACCTGAAATAATTTGTTTCTCAGCTTTCTTAACCTTAAAATTATTTATTGTTTTTATTGCAGGTTGCTTTTTTCTGTCCGGCATATCTGTTTTAGTTTTTTTATGTAAAATATTAAGTCTTAACAGTTTATTATGAATTTGGCTCTATGCGAAATGCTTTCTTAATGAATTTATTTTTTCTGATTTTTTTGAGAATTGAATTTAATTTCCGAACATCGGACACTGTCAGTTCTATTGTTCCGAGAACGTTTTTCTTGTCGACATTTATTTGCAGTGCCGTCATATTTGCATGATGGTCTTTTGATATTATATTTATTATTTCTGCTAACAGACCTGTATTATCCAAACCGTTAAATCTTATTTTTGCAGGAAATTCTGTTTCTTCCGTAAGGTCCCAGACTACTTTTGCCGTATTTTTTCCGTCTGAAGAATTTAGTGTTTTTGCATTTGAGCATTCATTTCTGTGAATAACAAATTTACTGTCATTTTCACGATGAACTATTGCGATATCTCCGGCAACAGGCAGGCAGCATTCTGCTAATTTTATGTTTTCAAGGTCTTTAACAATAAATTTCTCTTTCGGATTAAATTCATGTTTCTTAATTGCCGTATTTTTTTCCGAAGCTAATAAGTTTGTAACTAAATTAAAAACACTTCTTCTGCTTTTTACGGCAGCAATAATCTCTGCCTCCGAAATTGTTTTGTTTGCTATTCTGTAATAAAATTCTTCATCGTTTTCACAGTGAAATTTTGTTTTGAGTTTTAATAAGTCTGCTTCATTAGATTTCAGACGATTTCTAATTTCGTTATAAATTTTTTTTCCTTCTTTAACCTTTTGTTTTTTCTGTTTTCTTATGAACTGTCGTAAAAGATTTTTATTACTGTTACTGCTGAGTGCTTCTACCCAAGCATTTTCGGGGAAGGCATCTTCTGAACTTATAATCTTAACCTGGTCGGCATTTTTCAGTTTAAAGTTATAGTCAACAAGCTTGCCGTTAACTTCGGCAGCTTTAAAGTGTAAACCTAATTCGGTATGTATTTGAAAGGCAAAATCTAAAACAGTTGCATTTTTCGGTAATTTAACAACCTCGCCTTTAGGTGTTAGTGCATATATTTCTCTGTGTTGAGGTCTTATAAGCTCAATAGCTTCTTTTTTTGTTAAATCTTTATTGTTTAATATTCCTTTAACTGAATTTACCCACCTGTAAACATTTTCGATATGTTTGTTTTTATAATCTGAAGCAAAGCCTTTAGTAGAAACCAAATGCATATTTTCTGTCATAATTTGCACCTCAGCCCACTTTCCTTTATACATAATGTCAGCTATAAGTGCTTGAAAACCGTTTGATTTAGGTGTTGAAATCCAGTCTTTAAATGTATGTTGGCGGGCAGGAAAAATATCGGTAAGAGAAGAGTAGGCAATGTAGCACTGTTGTTTTTCGGAGTAGCTTTTCATCGGTGTAATTATTATTCTTACCGAATTAAAATTATGTATATCTTTAAAAGGCATTTTTTTGGTCTGTGTAATTCTCCATGCCCTGTATAATGATCTTTGTGTTATTTCTATTCTGTATCTGAATTTGTTTTTAGGAAAATCTGATTTTATTTTTTCGGAAATCTCACTGAGATATTTTATTCTTTCTTCATGATACTTTTCTATTTTGCCTTTTGTTCTTTGATATTCAAAAGGCATTCTGTACATAAAACTTAAATCTTCCAGTTCTTTTTTAATATTGTAAAGTCCCAGAAGGTGTGCCAAAGGGGCATAAATATCATAGGCTTCGGCAGTTTTTATCATCTGAGAGTTTTCGCTGATACCTTCAAAAGTTCTCAGATTATGAAGCCTGTCGGCAATTTTAACGTATGCTGTTCTTAAATCTGAGGACATACTGTTAATGAACTTTTTAAAAGTTTCGACCTGAACGGTGCTTTCGGGGTCAAAAACTTCAAGTATTTTTGTAACACCGTCAACTATTCCGGCTATATCATCTCCGAATTGTCTTCTTATGTCTTCTACAGTGTATCTTCCTTTACTGTCTTCTACCACATCATGTAAGAGGGCTGCGGCTGCACTTGTTGTTCCTAAGCCCATTTCGGTGGTAATTATTTTTGCAACGGCTATGGGGTGGACTATATAGGGTAGTTTTTGACCGGTTTTTCTGAATTGTTTTATGTGTGCAGTATCTGCAAGTTCAAAAGCATCGGTAATAATTTTCAGAGATTTAGGATTTTGTAATCTGGGTGATGAGTCAATAAGATCCTTAAATTGTTCTTCAACAATTTTCCTTTTTTCTTCGTATGTAAGTTCTTTTATACCCATTTTACCAAAAAAGAAAACAGATTCCGAAAAATCTGCTTTGAATAAGGTTCAAAATTAAAACAGTTTTTTAATTTAAGAAAAATGTATCGGAATATTTAAAAGCATTTTTTACCGAATTATTATTTTATAATAAGTTGACTGCAATTAATAAACCAAAGTTACGTAATTTTTTAATTTAATTGTTTTTCCGGATGCATTTTTGAATGTTAAAAAATACAGATAGGAAGATACAGGTGCTAATTTTCCGTTTTTTAACCTTCCGTTCCACCCTTTATCCGGGTTGTCTGTTTCAAAAATAATATCTCCGTAATGTCCGTATATTGTTAATTTGTAAGATTTTATGAAGGCAACTTTTGGTTTAAAAACCCTGTTTTCGATGTCATCACTTTTAGGATTAAAGGCATTTGGCAAAAAATAAGTTTCCTTTTGTTCGGCACAGCTTATATTTGATTTATTTCTGAAGTTTTCAGATTTTAAAATAACATAATAACAAAATTTTCCGGAAACGGCAGGGTTATAAAACTGATTTTCATAAATATTTTGAATGTCATCAATAAAACTGTGTGCTTGGGTTTCAGATAAATAGTTATAATCGGAGTTATTATCAGAACGATAAATAAAATAGTTTTGTTCAGAATACATATCTGCCCATTTAAGATTGTTTATGCGAGGAGTTTTATCTGATATTGCCTCGGTGTGTAAAATAATATTGCTGAAGGTGTCGGAAATAAATATGTTTTTATCGCAGTAATCTCTGCAGGTTATGAAATAATAATTAAGTTTTTCAGAGTCAAAGTTATTGTCGGTAAGTTCCGAGCTTATACCGTTATCTGCTTTTACACTGTCAATAATTGTGAAGTTATTGAAAATTTTATTCTTTTTATACAAAACATATTTTTCTGTATCAGCATTTATATCCGGTGTAAAATTTATTGTAAAATTGTTATTCTTGCCGGCTTCCGCATAATCAAGTTTTAAATAAGTCGGAAAATTTATGCTTTGTGTATTAATTGTTTTAAAATTTGAAAATGACTCAATACCGTCTGTCCTCACAGCCTTAATATAAAACGTATATTCCGAATTGTAATGTAAATTGTTGTATTTTAGTACAGTATCTCCGTAATTTTTTTCTTGTATTTTCTGAAACAGTGATGAATTTTCTTTTGCATAAATTTCATAACGGGAAAAATTATTTCCCCAACCTATATAATTATTCCATGTTAATGTTATTTCGTTTGAACAATAATCGTATTCTCCCGTTAAAAATATTGTCTTGTGCTTAATGCTCGGTAAGCTGTAGGTTGTATCGCTTCCTGTAATTTTATATGCGGTTATTTCATAAATTTCTGATTGAATATCGGGGTTTGCCTCTCCGTAGACAGTTGAAACGTCTTCATAAACCGTAATTACGGGATTATTTATAACTTCAACGGTATGCCATGTATTATCAGGAACGGCAGGATGTGAGCGAATAAATCGTTTTACGGCATATCCGTTAATTAAAGCGGGGTTTGTTACAGTCCAGCTGACAACAGGCTTTGATGTTACCGTATTTACAGATACATAATCTGTAACAGGAGATTCTGGCGACTGAGCAAAGGCTTCTCCCTGAAATAATAAATGCAGTAACGCAAATAATGAAAAGTATTTTAAATGTTTCAAATATGTTCGGTATTATAACAACGAATCAATAAGTCCTTGAGTAAAATCATCATCATCGTCATCTTCATACGGTATCATTTCTAACTCTATTTCAAGCATACTTGCATAATCATCTCCGGCTTCTTCTAAGTCTTCATCATCTTCAGGATAAAACCATCTGATTTTTACTTCGTGACCGTCTTCGGCAATTTCTTCAAGTCGCAGCATAATCATCATTATTATTTTTGAAGATACGGTATTAAAATATGTAAGTTTAAAATCGAAAACAGTAACCGGTAAAGGATTTTTTGCATATTCATCTAACCAGTTAAAAACCGGCTCATAAAACTCAATAGCATCTTCAGGACAAGTTTTTCCCGATATCTCAAATCTTCCGGATTCTTTATCCAAGATAATACCGGGCAAATATCCTTCCGGTTTGTAACTTAATATATTCATAGAATAAGATTTAACCAAAGTAATTCTTTAATTGCAAATTTATAATTTTTTTAATAAAACCTGCAATAGCGTTATTAAAATACTTTATCATTTAATTTTTTCTCCCGTAATTGCAGAAGATGCCAGCAAAGACGTAACAGAAACTCCTAACATACCGTGAAAGTTTATACTTTGTCCTGCCAAAAATAAGTTTTTAAATTTTGTATTTATCGGAATTATTGATTTCTCAGGACTGTTAAAATTATGAACAAGCCCGTATGACGAACCATACGGCGTGCCTGTAAAATCCCTGAATGTTAACGGAGTAGAAACGTAATAACTTTCTGTATTTCTTTCAAAATCAGGTATTATACTGTTAACTGCATTGAAAAGTTTTCGGACTTTTTTTTGAACAAAAAACGTATAATCATCGGCTCTTTTTCCCGTTTTTGATTCTGCATATTTTACATATTCCGAATAACTGTCATCTGTCATTAATTTAACAACTCGGGCAAAATTACCGTTTTTTCCGGAAACAGGTGTATAAAACAAAACAGATTTATTGCTTTTTTCGGCTTTAAATTGTATTATTTTCGGATTTTTATAATACGGAAAACTTTTATTATACATTACGGCATTAACTATAAAAGAACCCTTACTTACCGGAAGTTGCATTATTCTTTTTCTGTAGAAAGATTTTAATACAGGACTTTTAATCAAAGGCAGCAAAATATAAGGATGAAGCGTAGACAAAAATTTATCGGCTTTATACCTTGTTCCGTCTTTACAAATACATTCCTTAATTATATTACCTTCCGAAACAATTTCAACAGCCTCTTTTTTTGTGAAAATACTCCCGCCGTTTAAAATTATTTTTCGGGTAATAATATCAATAAATTGTCGCGTACCTCCCGTAAACATTCCTGCAGATTGCATAAAAGACCCTGTAATTGACGCATACAAATAGAGTGATGTTTTTTCTGAATCATATCCGCACAGTAAAGCATTATATTTCAACAAATTTATTAATTCTTTATCAGTTGTCAGGCCGTTTAAAAAAGGTTCTGCTCCTTCGCCGAGATAATTATATAAGTTTGTATTATCATAAATATTGTTAATTGTTAATCCCGAATTTATCTCTTTAATTTTTTCGATAAACTTTAAAATATTTTCTTTTTCTTTCGGAAAATAACCGGATATTTCTTTATAAAACTTATAATAATTATTTGGTATTTTATATACTTTTTTATCGGTTACAAGTTCAAATACCGGAATATCACTGATTTCTATATCTTCAATACCGAAAATTCTGAATAACTCATATTGTATCTGCCCTTTTTTATAAGCCCCGAAAAAATTCATTCCGGTTTCCTGCATAATGCCTTTTCTCTTAAACGGTTGAATCATTCCTCCGGGAGTTATATTTTTTTCCAAAACACAAACTTTTAAGCCCTTTTTACTCAATAAAGAAGCTGATAATAAGCCGCTTAGGCCGGCACCTATAATTATAATATCATATTTTTTCGTCATTTGTTTTTTGTTTTCTTATAAAGAATAAACAGACAAATGTATTTATAAAAAAATAAGATAAATTAAATTTTATTGACTATTTTTGTAAACAAACATCAAGATTTTTGAGATGGTAATACAATACAAGACTGATGAGCAAATTCTTAATTCCGACTTTGAAAAATTCATTTCAACCAATAAGCATCGTTTCAGAACTGAGGAAAATACCGAACTTGTAAGAAAAGCTTTCAAATTTTCGATGAAAGCTCACGAAAATATGAAACGTCAAAACGGCGAATTATATATTTCTCATTGCCTTAAAGTTGCAAAAATTGTTACGGAAAACTTTGGCTTAGGAACAACATCAGCTGTTGCGGCTTTACTCCACGATGTCCCGGTTAAGACCGAATACACTTCCGAAGATATAAATAACAGATTCGGGTCTAAGGTATTTAACATTATCGAAGGTCTTATTAAAATTAAAAATGCAGAATATTTTGAAAATAATACCGAAGCTTCAACTTTAAGACAAATATTAATTTCTGTATCAGACGATATTCGGGTAATTTTTATAAAGTTAGCAGATAAGCTTGACAATGTCAGAACCATTGATGCTCTTCCGCCGGGAAACAGAAGAAAAACAATAAATGAAATACTTAATATTTACGCACCGATAGCTCACAGAATAGGACTTTATAACGTAAAAGACGAAATGGAAGACATTTGTATGCGTTATAATAACCCTTATATCTACCAACAAATAAAAGAAAGGTTACAGGCAACCGAAAGAGAGCGGCTGCAATTTATTAACCGTTTCATATTGTCTCTGAAAGCAAAACTGGAAAAACATAATATCTCATGCAAAATAACAGGCAGACCAAAAACAGTTTTTTCAATATATAAAAAAATACAGAAAAAGAAAGTAAAATTTGAAGAGATATATGACTTGTTTGCCGTAAGAATAATATTTACTCCTGAAAACACAGAAACAGAAAACTATGAAGCTCTCCGGATAGGCTCCGTTATTACGGATTTATATCCCGAAAAAAAAGAAAGAAGAAGGGATTGGTTGAAAATTCCCAAAGAAACAGGCTACAGAGCATTGCATATAACCGTTATGAGCAGTGAAGGGCAATGGGTTGAGATTCAAATACGCTCAAAAGAAATGCACGAAGCTGCCGAACACGGTTTAGCCGCACACTGGAAATATAAAGGACTTAAAGAAAAGAAATCGGAATTTGATGAAAAAGTACAAGACTTGCTGAATTATCTGGCAGAAGACAACTCTTCGGCATTAACTTTTATAGATAACCTTAAGATTAACCTCTTCAATCCGGAGATTTTTGTTTTTACACCTAAAGGAGAAATAAAAAGCCTTCCTAACGGAGCTACTGTCTTAGATTTTTCTTTCAAAATACATACCGACATTGCCCTTAAAAGTATAGCGGGAAAAGTAAACGGCAAAACCGTATCTTTAGATTATGTCCTTAAAAACGGCGACCAGGCAGAAATAATTACTACAAAAAATCAAAAACCCCAAAGAGATTGGCTAAGTTTCGTAAAAACGCAAAGGGCAGTTTATCACTTAAAGAAGATATTCAGAGAAGAAATACAAAAAAGCATTGATAACGGCAAAAAAATAATTGAAGGCATACTTAAAGAAAACGGAGCTGAAAATATTGAAAAGTGTGAGGAAGACTTAATTGACGAATTTCACTACAAAACTAAAGAGACATTTTTTGAAGACATAGGAGAAAATAAAATAGCTGTTGATAAACTCAAAGAAAAAATAAAAAAAATATGTTTAAAACACAAGCAAATAAAATTTTGGAACATTAAAATACCTTTTACCGGCAGCGATAAAAAAAATACATCTGAAAAGATAAAACTTACAGATACATACACAGTCGCAGATTGTTGCAACCCCCTTCCGGGTGATGATATTACCGGAGTTTTTGACAAAAAAACAGGTAAAATATTAATACATAAAAGTAATTGCCATACCGCAATAGCCGAGTATGCATTCGGCGAAAAAACTTTTGATGCAAAATGGTTTTCTGAAACAAAAATATCGGTTTTAAAAGAATTTAAGTTAGAAGGGAGCCCCGGTACTGATACACTAACCAAAATTACAAAAAAATTAATGAGCGACTATAATGTCAGTATTCAATCATTGAATTATGAGGTAAACGGTAACAAATTTATTTGTTTCTTAAAGCTTTATCTATCAGAAGAAAAACATACAGATACTCTTATTAAAAATCTTAAGAAACTGAAAATAACAGATAAAATTGAAATAATCAGGTAATTGAGAATTTATTTCTCAATAAAGATATTCGTAATTATTTGTTTTATGTTAATTTTAACAATTATTAAAAACATATGGACACAGCCGACATAACCAAAACAGTAATTGAAATTTTCACTGAATATTTAGACTCAAAAGGGCACAGAAAAACACCCGAACGTTTTGCAATTTTAGAAGAAATATATTCACGTGAAGGACATTTCGATATCGAAACATTATATATTTCGATGAAAAATAAAAATTATCGTGTCAGCCGAGCCACAATTTACAATACGGTAGATCTTTTACTTGACAGTAACTTAATAATAAAACATCAATTTGAAAAAAACATTGCACAATTTGAACGTTCATATAAATACAAACAACACGACCATTTAGTATGTGATAAATGCGGAAAAATAATTGAATTTTGCGACCCGCGGATTCAAAACATTCAGTCAACAATCAGTAAGTTGATGAATTTCAAGGTAAAATATCATTCGCTTTATTTCCACGGAGTTTGCAGTGATTGTCAGAAAGACAAATAAAATTTACAAAAAAATAATCATTTCATAAGAATTATAAACTTTTAAACGAATAATGAAAACAGATGTTCTTTTAGGATTACAATGGGGAGACGAAGGAAAAGGCAAAATTGTGGATGTTTTAAGTCCGGAATATGATATAATCGCACGGTTTCAGGGCGGACCCAATGCCGGTCATACACTTATTTTCAATAATCAAAAATTTGTATTACATCTGATACCTTCCGGTATTTTCAGAGAAAATACGACTAATGTTATAGGCGAAGGGGTTGTTTTAGACCCCGTTATTTTTGCCGAAGAAATTGAGCAAGTTGAAAAAAGCGGAAGAAACCTGTCAGAAAATCTTTTAATTGCAGAAAAAACGAATATTATACTTCCTACACACAGAATTCTTGATGCCGCAGACGAAAACGAACTCGGTAAGTTAAAAATAGGTTCGACGGGCAAGGGGATAGGTCCTGCATATAAAGATAAAACAGGAAGAAATGCACTCAGAGTCGGTGATATTATGATGCCTGATTTCAGGGAAAAATATAAAGCTCTTAAAAACAAACATCTGAAAAGGCTTGAGACGTATAATTTTGAGTTCGATATTAGCGAGTATGAAGAAAAATGGTTTGAAAGCATAGAAAAGTTAAAACGATTTAAGTTTATAAACGGCAGTCATTTTTTTAATGATGCACTATCCGAAGGTAAAAAAATACTTGCAGAAGGTGCACAAGGAACTTTACTTGATATAAATGCCGGCACATATCCTTTTGTTACGTCATCAACTGTTACATCGGCAGGAGTTTGCACCGGCTTGGGCATTGCACCTTCAAAAATAGGCTATGTTTACGGTATCTTTAAAGCTTACACCACACGAGTAGGCAGCGGACCGTTTCCTACTGAATTGTTTGATAACGACGGAGAAAAACTTCAGAACATAGGACATGAATACGGAGCTACTACCGGCAGAAAAAGACGTTGCGGCTGGCTTGATATGACAGCACTTAAATATGCAGTTCAAATAAACGGAGTTACGGCTCTTATAATGACCAAAGCCGACATATTATCTGAATTTGAGACATTTAAAGTGTCTGAATATTATGAGTTTAACGGGAATAAGATTAATTATTTTCCTTACAAAATTACCGATGACCTGAAGCCTGTTTACAAAATATTTAAAGGTTGGAAAAGTAATTTGAAAAATTGCAAGTCTAAAGATGAGTTTCCTCCGGAATTCGCCGTTTTTGTAAACTATATTGAAAAAGAAACAGGTGTTCCCGTAAAAATAATTTCAACGGGAGCAGACAGAAATGACACTTTGATTTGTTAATTTTACAGTTATAATCTTGCTAAAGCCATAAATACGGCATGTAAAGAAACCGTAATAAAAAGCCATATGTTGCGAGAAGTTTCGGGACCAAACTTAAATAATTTATATTTTATTGAGCCGGCATGACAAGAGGTAATACAGTCGCCGCATAAAGTACAGTTGATACCCGGTTTTTTATTTTCAATATTTTCTCTGTTTAGAGCATCATACCTGCAATGACTTGTACAAACATTACACAAAGTGCAACTGTTGTCGTCAATATACATTCTGAAAGGATTGAGAAAACGAGCATAATTTATTAAAGTTCCTGCAGGGCAATAGGTAGTACAATGCATCATTTTTCCTTTTCGCCTGCTGAATAAAACTATAACTAAAATACCTATTATCCCGAAACTGCCTCCTGAAATTGCCGCCGTTGTGTAAGAAGCCCCTGCAAATCGCATTATTAAAGCACCGAACACAATCAGAACCATAGTCGTTGCTTTAAAAGCTGTTTTGTGTTTTATTTTTCCTTTTTCAGGTTTCCTTTTGGCAAGTAAATTATCTAAAGCTCCGAAATAACAAAGGTGGCTGCACCATGCCGGACCTGATAAAACAATCGTGCTTAAAAAAAGAATTGTCATAAAACCTATTTCATATCTGTATATAGGCCCTCCTATAATCATTGCAGGAACAGGAAGGTGCAGCTTGTCGGCAGTCATTAAGAAATTTTCAAAGCCGGAAATACCCAAAATCAGTTGAGAAAAAAATACTGCGGAAAATAATCCCCAAGTATATTTTCTCCATTTTGCTACATTTGCCGGGTTGTGCATAAAATAAGCGACTACGGCACCGTACAGTGATATAAAAAATATTTCAATCCATCCTGCTCCTGCCCAAAATCGCTCCGCCAAAATCATTTTCTTTTCAACTTTAAGTTGAACCATCGAAAGGTTTAAGGCTACAAATACAAAAACTGACAGAGCAAGAATATATTTTGCTCTGTTATCGGTATAGGATTTTCTTTTCATCATTAAAAAGATTTAAAGATGCAAAAATACACAAGCTTAATTCTCGGACAAATAAAATAAGCCGTAAAAAAACAAAAAAAGAACCTCTGAAAAGAGGCTCCTTCAATTATTTTATTATCAAGCAGAAGATTAAAATCTTTTTTCTTTAATTCTGGCTTTCTTACCTGTTAATTTTCTTAAATAATAAATTCTTGCTCTTCTCACTTTACCTCTTTTATTAACGGTAATTTTATCAATAAAAGGAGAATAAAACGGAAAAATTCTTTCAATACCTATGCCTCCGGTTGTTTTTCTTACGGTAAAAGTTTTTGTTGCACCTTCACCTTTCTTTTGAATAACAATACCTCTGTAATCTTGTATTCTTTCTTTTTCGCCTTCTTTGATTTTGTAACTTACAGTAACGGTATCTCCGGGTCCGAATTCGGGATAATCAATTTCTCTTGCAAATGCACTTTCGGCTACTTTTATTAAATCCATTTTATCGTTATTTTTTATTTCCTTAATTTGAGCACGCAAAAATATAATAATTTTATTTATCGGCAATTAAATTGTTTCTTTTTTTACAAAATATTATTGATTTAATAAAAGTAGCCGAAAGTGCATTTGCAAGAGAAATTGATTATCCCGAATTCGGACCCGGAGATACCGTTACTGTAAGTTACAAAATCAAAGAAGGCGAAAAAGAAAGAATACAAGAT
>CAMZKI010000122.1 GCA_947311125.1 uncultured Chlorobiota bacterium | reverse complement strand
GCTGATTTATCGGAAATAAGACTCGGAGGGCTTCATAATACAATGCCCCAATTAGAAAATGCAAAACGAATTTTAATAATTGCCTGCGGAACATCCTGGCACGCAGGTTTAGTCGGAGAATATTTAATTGAAACTTTTGCATTTTCTAATTGGGGCATTGTATTATGAAGCCCTCCGAGTCTTATTTCCGATAAATCAGCAGCTACTCTTCCTCTGAAAGTATCAGTTATTGAACGAGGCTGTTCAAAGATCTCTTTGAGCATAAAATGATCATAGCCGTTTTTTTCGATAGAACCTATATCCATAGTAAGCTTTTGGATACTTGGTTCAAGCTTATCGTTGTCGATGGTTTTAAGTGTAAGCTCATTTTTCTTGATTACGGCAACATTATCATTATTAAGATATATAACACTGTCAGTATATTCAACAATAGGAGTTGCGTCCGAGGCTATAAAGTATTCTCCTTCTCCTATTCCTATAACCAAGGGGCTTCCTTTACGTGCGGCAATCAGTTTGTCCGGTTCGTCTTGAGCTATAACCACAATGCCGTATGCTCCTATAACTTTTGACAGTGCCAGCCTCACAGCCTGTTCCGCATCAATATTTCCGTTTCCTTTAAGGTAGATATATTCGATTAAATTTGCTAATACTTCAGTGTCAGTCTTACTTTTAAAAGAGTACCCTCTGTCTTCCAATCGATTTTTCAACCGGGAATAATTTTCTATTATACCGTTATGAATTACAGTAAATTCTTTGTTTTCAGAAGTATGAGGATGAGCATTTGTATCGTTAGGCTCTCCGTGTGTTGCCCATCTTGTATGACCGATTCCTATATTTCCTGAAATATCACTGCCTTTAACAAGGTTGTCTAAATCGTTTACTTTGCCTTTTTTCTTATATATTTTGGTTTTTTCACCGACTATTGCAATGCCGGCGGAATCATAACCTCTGTATTCCAGTCTTTTTAAACCGTTAATTAATATCGGATAAGCATCTTTATCTCCTATGTAGCCGACAATTCCGCACATTTTATTATATTTATTGATTTAAATTAAAGTTTTGTATAAGTTATTATAAGTTTAGTTGGGTTTGAATTATTTCCTGTGGTTATTACTGTTCTTGAAACATCGTTTCCTTCAGATGCAGGATATAGATTAAGCCCGTTACTTTCAGTTGTTCCGTCAAGAATATTTTGAATGTATGCAGCAATGTCAAATTTGTAAGTTTCGTCAACATAACTTTCTCCGGTATATGAGCTCGAAGCAGTATAGTCAGGTATTAACAATGCAGAATCGCCGGAAATATAATTTGCAATAAACATTCTTTCAACGGCAGGATATTCAGATTCGAACGATGAAGATTCTGCTGCTGAATTAATAACAAGTTCGGCTCTGTTAATAACAATGCTTTCTGATTTTTGAAGTTCTTTCAGATAGGGTATTTTTATCCTTGCAATAAATCCGCCTCCGGATTGAATGTAGGCAACCGAATCTTGGGGCAAGGACTCGTCATCAACAGGTCCTGCAAAATTTGCTGTTGAATAATCATGTTCAATCATATTAAACCTTATATTGGCAGAATTGTTAGCCGTAATCTTATACTCAGCCGAATTACCTGCTTCATCGTGAAAATATAATGTAATTACAAAGTCTTGATTAATATCAAATTTCATAATTGCTCCGTCATCATTTTGTGATTTTGAAGTAAAATAAAGTCCCTTAAATAAACTGCGAAAATCTTCCGAAGTTGCGAAATAAGATTCATCTGCCGTTAAAAGGTAATAACCGAAAGTATTACTTAATGTTATATTTAAAATACTGTCTGCAGTATTAGGTATAAATGATTTCGTGCCTATCAGTTCGTTTGCATATTGATCTGGATTTTCTGTATTATAATAAGTTTTCGTATCATCTAAGACCGCCTCTATTTTGTATACCTCAACATTTTGGACAGCATTCGGATTTCCGTAAAGATTGTTATATCCCTGATTATAAGGCAGAGATACGACTATTGAGTCGACAATATCTGTTCTGCTGAAGTTAACGGACTGAGCCATTGCAAATTGAGTAACAAAGCTTGCATTGGTATACCCGAAAACAGGGTCGGTATATTCTCCGAGTAAAAGTTCTGAGACTCCGCTTGTTCTTATACTATCCGTGCTGATTGTATGAATTTCAATTGATAAGGTGTCTGTAATTTGTGTTTTCAGCAAGTCTTCCTCTGGAAGAATCTGATAACCGATATTTGTTGAGTTTTGGCAAGAAAAAATCAGCAAACTAATGCTGATTAAAAGTATATGTATTATTTTTTTCATTTTAGCATATTGTTTATAATCTGTTAAACGGATTACTTTTAAAAAAGTTATGAAAAGTTTATTTATTTTTTAAAACAGCATTATAAAATGAATTATATTCTTTAATATACTCGTCTCTGTTTTTATAAGGGAGTATCGGTTTTCCGCTTTTTTCGGCATATTCAAGAACCTCTTCATTAATATCCTCATTTCCTGTAATTAAAGCGTCGGAGTAATTAATTGCTGTTTTTTGTAAGTTAATATAATCGGCAGGTTTCAGTGTTTTTAAATCTGAAGCTTTTATTCCGTAATAATCAAGTTTTTTCCTTAAGTCCGGGCTTAACTCTCCTGAAAAATCATCATTATACAAAGAATATATTATTTTAGTACTTTTAAAAAGAGGGTCGTTTTTGTATGATTTCTTTATAAAAACAGGAGCTAAAGCTGAAAACCATCCGTGGCAATGGACTATGTCCGGGGTCCATCTGAGTTTTTTTGTCGTCTCAATAGCCCCGCGATTAAAAAATATCATCCGTTCATCATTGTCTTCAAAGAAATTACCGTCTTCATCTTCAAAAATAAATTTACGCTTAAAATATTCTTCATTATCTATAAAATAGACTTGCATTCTGGCTTGTTGGATTGACGTAACTTTTATTATCAAAGAATGGTCGGTATCGTCAATAATAAGGTTCATTCCCGAAAGACGAATAACTTCGTGAAGCTGATTTCGACGCTCGTTTATAGTTCCGAAACGCGGCATAAAAACTCTTACTTCTTTTCCGTTTTCCTGTATTCCCTGCGGCAGATGACGTGATATTAAAGACATCTCGGTTTCCGGTAAAAAAGGAGTTATTTCTTGAGATATATAAAGGATTTTTTTATTTTCCATAAAATAATCGAGATTTTTATACAATTTTGCAAATATACAACTTTTCCGGCTTTTTATCAATAATTTAAACAAAACATAATAAATTTTATATTATAATTGCAGATTATTCCGGTTTATTAAAAAATGATCATAACACGAACTAAAAAAGAACTGTACAGATATTTAAAGCTAATCAGAGGTGCAGATAAAACGATAGGTTTTGTGCCTACTATGGGAGCTTTGCACGAAGGGCATTTATCTTTAATAAGATGCTCGAATAATGAAAATAATTTTACGGTTGTAAGCGTTTTTGTAAATCCTTCGCAATTTAATAATCCTGAAGATTTAAAAAAATATCCGCGTAATGAAGAGAGAGATTTAGATATACTCTTGTCTGCCTCTTGCGATATTGTTTTTATACCGGACATTCGTGAGATATATCCCGAAAAAGATGAGCGTGTTTTTGATTTTGACGGGCTTGACAAAGTAATGGAGGGGAAATACAGAGAAGGACATTTTAACGGTGTTGCACAAGTAGTTTCAAAACTTTTTGAAATTGTGAAGCCGGATAAAGCTTATTTCGGAAGAAAAGATTTTCAGCAAGTTGCGATTATTAAATTTTTGAATAAAAATTATCTCAGTCATTTGAATATTGATATTGTAACCTGCGATACAATCAGAGAAGCCGACGGATTGGCAATGAGTTCCAGAAATGAACTGTTGGACAGTGTGCAGCGTAAATCAGCATCGTTAATATCAAAAACATTAAAAAAATATACGAAAATTTATCAAAATCTTTCAAAAAAAGAGTTGAGTGACAAAATAGTTCGGGAAATAAATAAAGACAAAAATTTAAAAGTTGAATATGTTGATATTGTAGATGAGGAAACCCTTAGAACCGTCGATAAAATAAAACCCGGAAAAACAACTGTTTGTGTCGCTGTTTATTGCGGTAAAGTCAGATTAATTGATAATATGCCTTTTAAATAAAAACAGTATATGCCTGAAAATTTTCATAATAAGCTGAAAATTATAAATGATCCTGTTTACGGATTTATAAATATCCCTTCAGAACTTCATTACGATATAATTCGCCACCCTTATTTTCAGAGATTAAGAAGAATAAAACAATTAGGTTTTTCTTATTATGTTTACCCGGGTGCCGTGCATACTCGTTTTGATCATGTTCTCGGAGCTATGCATCTTATGGATAATGCAATTTTTGAGCTCAGAAAAAAAGGTAAAGAAATAACAGAAGATGAGCGGCTTGGTGCTTTAACGGCAATCTTGTTGCACGACATAGGACACGGACCCTATTCTCATACTTTAGAAGGGATTTTAATACCCGGAGTAAATCATGAAGAGATGACATTGCTGTTGATGGAAAAAATAAATAAAGATTTAGGCGGAAAAATCAGTATGGGAATCACTATCTTCAAAAACGAATATAAAAAGAAATTCCTGCACAGCTTGGTATCAAGTCAGTTGGATACTGACAGGTTAGATTACTTGCGGAGAGACAGTTTCTTTTCGGGTGTTACAGAAGGAGGAATAGGCACCGACAGAATAATAAAAATGCTGAATGTTGTAAATGACGATTTAGTTATTGAAGAAAAAGGTATTTATTCCGCAGAACAATTTATAGTTGCCCGCAGAATTATGTATTGGCAGGTATATCTTCATAAAACCGTTATTGCAGCAGAAGAAATTTTAAAAAGAGCCATTCGCAGAGCAAAAGAAGAATCAAAAAAAAACGGAGTTTTTGCAACACCGGCATTAGCATATTTTTTTGATAATGACTTTAACGGAATTGAAACAGTAAAATCAGAACCCCTGTTTCATTATACCCTCGAAAAATACACAAAGTTGGACGATGCCGACATAATCGTTTCTTTAAAAGAATGGATGAATCATCCGGATAAGATTTTATCGGTTTTAAGCAGAAGTCTTATAAACAGAGAACTGTTTCATGTAAGCATTAGCAATAAGCCGTTCGAAAAAGATAAGATAAATAAAATAAAAAAGAAAGTTGCCGAGAAATATAAAATACAAATTGAAGAGACGGATTGGTTTGTTTTTTCTGATATAGTTAAAAATAAGGCATATAACACAGGGGATGACAATCAAATAACAGTTGTGCTGAAAAACGGAAAAACAGAAGATATTGCAAAAGCCTCCGATCTGTCAAACATAATAACGTTATCGCGTACAGTCGAAAAATATTATTTATGCTACCCTAAAAATATTGATTAAAGAGAACATTTTAAAAAATTATGTTTTTAAATCTTAAAAATTGTTAAAAAGTATTAAATTTGCACTCAAAATATGAGATGGAATTTTCTGCACGACAAATAGCCGAATTATTAAAAGGTGAAATATCGGGAAACGCTTATGTTAAGGTTAATACCGTAAGTAAAATAGAAGAAGGCAAACCCGGTTCACTGTCATTTCTTGCCAATCCTAAATATACTAAATACATTTATGAAACAGAAGCATCTGTTGTTATTGTTAATAAAAATTTCTTTCCGGAGAAAAAAGTAAACGCAACTTTAATAAAAGTGGATGATGCATACAAAGCATTTGCTTCTTTATTAGAAATCTATCAGCAATATAAAAATCAAAAAACAGGAATTTCCCGAAAGGCAGTAATTGAAGAAACTGTAATTCTCGGAGAAAATTTGTATATAGGAGCCGGAGTTTATATTGGCGAAAACACTGAAATAGGGGATAACTGCAAAATTTACCCTAACACGTATATCGGCGATAATGTAAAGATAGGAGAAAATACCGTAATTCATTCCGGAGTTAATATTTACTCTGAAACTGTCGTAGGAAAAGAATGTACGTTGTATGCGGGAGTTGTGCTCGGCAGCGACGGTTTCGGCTTTGCTCCTCAAAATATGGCAGAGTTTAAAAAGGTACCCCAAATAGGTAACGTAATCTTAGAAGACCGGACAGAAATAGGAGCAAACACTACCGTTGACAGAGCCACAATAGGCTCAACGATTATAAGGAAAGGAGTAAAACTTGATAATTTAGTGCAGATAGCACACAATGTTGAAATAGGGGAAAATACGGTAATTGCGGCACAAACAGGAGTATCAGGTTCTACAAAAATAGGAAAAAATTGTATGATAGGCGGACAAGCAGGCTTTGCCGGACATTTAAAAATATCCGATAATGTTAAGGTCGGAGCACAATCAGGGGTGCATAAAAACTTGCCTGAAGGAGCAATTGTTCAGGGATCGCCGGTTGTAGGATACAGAGAATGGTACAGAATTGCTGCAATTTTGAGCAAGCTTCCGAATATTTACAAAAAAATACAAAAATTATAAAAAAAAGTTAATGTCAGATAAACAAAGAACCATATTAAATGAAGTAACACTCAAAGGAACCGGTTTACATACGGGAAAAGAGGTTGTTATAACTTTTAAGCCCGCAGAAGAAAACACAGGTTATATTTTCAGAAGAGTTGACCTGGAAAATAAACCTGAAATTGAAGCTTTAGCAGAAAATGTAGTAGAAACATCAAGAAGCACCGTTTTGTTCCGAAATAATGCAACCGTAGCAACCGTAGAGCATGTTATGTCGGCAATTTACGGTATGGGGATTGATAATATAATTATTGAAATTGACGGACCCGAAACTCCTATTTTAGACGGAAGTTCAAAACTATACGTGCAATCTTTGATAAAAGCAGGAATAAAAGAACAAAACGAGAAAAGAAGATATTTTGAAGTTGACGATAACATTATTTTTGAAAATAACGGAACCTTTATTAAGGCAGAATCTTTTGATGAATTAAGTTTAGAAGTATTAATAGATTATCACTCAACTGTTTTAGGCAAACAAAAAGCGGTACTTAATTCCTCTGTTGACTATATTTCCGAAATAGCCCCCTGCAAAACTTTTGTATTTCTGAAAGAACTTGAAATTTTACTGAAAAATAATCAAATTAAAGGCGGAGATTTATCCAATGCGCTGGTTATTGTAGAAAAAGAGTTTACGCAAAAAGAATTTGACAGAATTGCAGACCTGTTTAATAAAAAACATCAAAAGTATAACGGCAGAGGCGTATTAAACGAAGAATATATGACATTTGAAAATGAACCCGCACGTCATAAGCTGCTTGATTTACTTGGAGATTTGGCTTTAACGGGAATGAGAATAAAAGGAAAAATAACAGCGGAAAAACCCGGACATTATGCTAACACGGAATTTGTTAAGATAATTAGAAAAAAAATTAAAGAACAGAAAACAAATTACTGATATTAAACAGAGAAAAAATAATACAAAAATAAACTCGTTCATTAATATATTTTTAGCTTTATGATAAGTCCTTTAGCAAACATACATCCTGATGCAAAAATTGCTGATACCGCAATTATAGACCCGTTTGTTACAATATCGGGAGATGTTGTAATAGGAGAAAATTCTCACATATATCCCAATGCCGTAATATTTGACGGAGCCAGAATCGGAGAAAATGTAACAATATATCCTTCTGCTGTAATCTCGGCAGCTCCGCAAGATTTAAAATATAAAGGTGAAAAAACAACAACTGAGATAGGAAACGGCACAATAATCAGAGAATTTGTTACGATAAACAGAGGAACTGCTGCAAAAATGAAAACAATTGTGGGAGAGAACTGCCTTATTATGGCGTACTCCCATGTTGCACACGACTGTATTCTCGGTAATAGTATTATTACGGCAAACGGAGTTCAGCTTGCAGGAGAAGTTGAAGTTGACGATTTTGCCATTCTCGGAGGAGGAACTTTAGTGCACCAGTTTACCAGAATCGGCAAACACGTTATGACACAAGGAGGCTTACTTTTGGGTAAAGATATTCCCCCTTATGTTAAATCAGCGAGAGAGCCGGCTTCTTATGTCGGAGTAAATTCAATAGGTCTCAGAAGAAGAGGATTCTCAAATGATAAAATAAGACACATACAAGATATATATCGCATATTTTTTAACTCAGGGCTAAACTATAAAGATGCTCTTAATAAAATAATTGATGATATCGAAGACACCCCCGAAAAGGAAGAAATAGTAAATTTTATACGAAATTCAAGTCGCGGAATGATAAAAAGTTAAAATCGATATGTATCAAAGAAAGGTTTTACAAATTGAAAATAAATCTGCCTAAAAAATTCCGTAATTTTAATATTCGGTAATAAAGATTGCGGGAATATAGCTCAGTAATACTTTATTTACCCGAGTATTGTTTACTTTTTGTTACCCTATTTGTTATTTTAAGATGACTTTATCTTATAGCTTTGCAAGCTAAAAATTTAACAGTTGTCTTTTATAAAAGAAACGCCAAAAAATATCTTCACAAAAATCTTAAATATCAAAAATATGACAAAAGCAGATTTAATTTCATTAATTTCAGACCAAACAG
This sequence comes from uncultured Chlorobiota bacterium, assembly GCA_947311125.1. Lineage (GTDB taxonomy): Bacteria > Bacteroidota > Bacteroidia > Bacteroidales > JAADGE01 > JAADGE01. The sequence continues at coordinate 17,018 of CAMZKI010000122.1, read as the reverse complement.
GTGCGGATAAAGTAATTGTCAGAAAAATTGTCGAATCATTTACGGAAAACATTAAGAAATCCTTAACAAATAATGAAAATGTTTACTTACGTGGTTTCGGAAGTTTTATAGTTGTAAAAAAAGCTGAAAAAACAGCCAGAGACATCAGAAAAAACAAAAAAGTAATAATTCCGGAACATTACGCTCCGAAATTTAAACCGGTAAAATCTTTTGTTGATGCCGTTAAAGAAAACGTAAAATAAATTCTGACAAAACAATACTCGTAACAAGTTAAAAGTCGATTTCAAAATCGACTTTTTTTATTTTAATAATTCAGGTATATTTTATAATTTGTATTCGCGGTTATATTTCTAAATAAAAAAATCTTATAATTAATAAAAAAATCGTTATTTTGGTAAATTCATTATTCAGCAGAAAAATTATAAAAGTAAATACATGAAAACAGCTTCACATTTCATAGTAATTAATTTCGTAATGCTCATTTTTCAGGTCAGCGCTCAAAACGTTAAAGTCGAGAAATTTGAAAACAGATACGACATAAATTCACACGAAAAGTTTATTGAAAAATATGAAAATGCAGCAGATAAATCTTTAGAGCTAAAAAGGAAATTAGCCGAAAGTTATTTCAAAACCGGCAATTTTACTAATGCCGAAAAATATTACGGCGAAGTTGCAAAATCAAGCAAAAGTAACAGTAAGGATATATACAACTATGTTGCCGTTTTAAAAATTAACCGCAAATATGATGAGGCAGATAAATGGATGAGGAAATTTTACGAATCAGAACCGGAAGACAGCAGAGCAAAAATATATTTTGAAAATAAAGAACAGTTGAGAGATATGCTTACGGATAACGGACAGTTTAAAATTAAAAACTCAAATATAAATACACCTGCTCGGGAGTTCGGAGCGGCGTATTACAGAAAAAAACAAGTAGTTTTTACTGCCGAAGAAACAAAGTCCGAATTAGTTAAAAAAATATTTACCCGTAATAAAAAAAATCCGCTCACTCTATATGTTGCAGATATCAAAAGAAGCCGATTAGAACATATTGAACCGCTGAAAAAACGTTTTAATAAAAAATACGGAGAAAGTACTGCAAGTTTTAACAAAACCGGAGACTTTACGGCACTTACATTGACCCTGTATGACAATAAAAACAACACGATAGGCAAGCAAATATTTACCTCCGTAAAAGAAAACGGGAAATGGCAACCCCCTGTCCCTTTACCGTTTAACAGCAGCAAATATTCGACAACTTGTCCGGCATTGAGCAAAGACGGAAACACAATGTATTTTGCTTCGGATATGCCCGGCGGATACGGAGGAACAGATATTTACGTTACTCAAAAGAATGAAAACGGAGAATGGAGCAAACCGGTCAATCTCGGAAAAAATATTAACACCGAAGGCAACGAAATGTTTCCGTTTATTCATAAAGACGGATTATTATTTTTTGCATCCGACGGCTTGTTCGGCATAGGCGGTTTGGATATATTTATAACTAAAAAAACAAATACCGGATGGCTTAAGTCCAAAAACCTCGGAAGCCCTGTTAACAGCAGTTATAATGATTTTGCAATAATTCTTGATGACAATATGAAACAGGGATTTTTTTCCTCAGAAAGAGACGGAGGAAAGGGCAGTAGCGACATTTATTATTTTAAATTGATAAAAGAACTGTATTTTGACATAACAATTGAAGGCAAAATAAAAGACTCAAACGGAAATATACTCGCAAATTCAGACGTAACTCTCTATAACAAAGACAACAATCCCGTAAAGACCGTAAGCTCTGATAAAAACGGAAATTTTAAATTCATTGCCCGTCAAAACGAAACATATAAAATTGAGGCAAATAAACCCAACTATCAGTCAGAAAAAATTAAAGTTAACACAAATACCGAAAGCCCTGTTTACAGAGAACTGATACTTGAAAAATTACCTGATTTTACAATTAAAGGAATTATTGTTGACAGTTATAACAAAAACGTATTGAAAGATGTTAAACTGACTGTTACAGAAAATAAAACAAACAAAAAACTGTCAATAGCTGTTTCAGACAGAGGACGTTTTCTTTTAAAACTGCCGAAAAATAGACTTTATGACACAATTGACTACACCTTTACTGTTAAAAAAAATACCTATGCACCCAAAAAAGTTAAATATAAAAAAGTCCTGAATAAATTAGGAGAATATACCGTCGAAATACAAATGAACAAAATAAAAACAGGTGAAGATTTAGGTAAAATAATTGAAATTAATCCGATATATTTTGATTTTGATAAATATAACATAAGACCGGATGCAGCAAAAGAATTAGATAAAATAGTTAAAATTATGAACGAATATCCGACAATGGAAATAGAACTTTCATCACATACCGACTGTCGAGGCTCCTCAATTTATAATTTAAAACTATCAGATAAAAGAGCAAAAGCATCTGCAGATTATATTAAAAAACGAATAACAAAACCGACAAGAATAAGCGGACGCGGATACGGAGAAACAGAACCCGTAAATGATTGCAGATGTGAAGGCAGACAGAGTAGAGGCACCGAATGTTCCGAAGAGCAACATATGCAAAACAGACGAACAGAATTTAAAATTATACGAAAATAAGAGAGCAAAAATAAACCGGTATATTATGATTTCTGTGCCGTTGTAAATAAAAGCTGCTCTCTGTATGTTTTTAAATATAATTAAAAATTATGATTTTGGGCTCAGATTATATAACTTTATATGCTCAAAAACAAACAAATTCAAAAATTTAAATATATCATTATGTCAACATTAAAAAACAGACTAAGAGAAAAAATTGAAGCCCACAGACCAAGAACAACTCGCCTCTTAAAAGAATACGGCGACGTAAAAGTGGGGGAAGTAACAATTGCTCAGGCAATTAACGGTATGCGGGGAGTTAAAGCTCTGACAACGGATATTTCATATCTTGACCCCTTTGAAGGAATAAGATTCAGAGGAAAAACAATTCCTGAGGTTATGGAAGTTATGCCCAAACCCAAAGGCAAAGATTATCCGTATGTAGAGGGCTTTTGGTTTTTCCTTTTAACGGGAGACGTTCCTACACAAGCCGAAGCCGAAGAGGTAGTAGAAGATTTTAAACAAAGAAGAAAATTACCTCAATACGTTATTGATCTGTTGAGAAACATTCCTTGCGGAACTCACCCCATGGCAATGTTTTCGGCAGCATTGCTGTCAATGCAGCAAGAATCAAAATTTGCAAAATACTACGCTTCCGGCAAATTCAATAAAATGGATGCTTGGGAATATATGTATGAAGATGCAACGGATATTCTCGCACGAATTCCGTCAATAGCTGCATATATTTATCGTATGCGTTTTAAAAGCGATATGATTATAGAACCCGACTTTAACTTGGATATGGGCGGAAACTTTGCTCATCAAATGGGAATAGCAGAACCTTATGATGATGTCGCCCGTATGTATTTTATATTGCATTCCGACCACGAATCGGGTAATGTTTCTGCACATACAACACACTTGGTAGCCTCGGCACTTTCAGATGCTTATTATTCGCTTTCAGCCGGTTTAAATGGGCTTGCAGGACCTCTGCATGGTTTGGCAAATCAGGAAGTATTATCTTGGGTACAAGGTGTAAGAGAAAAAATGGGCGGTAAACTGCCTTCGGAAGAAGAAATGAAAAAATTTGTTTGGGATACGCTTAATTCCGGTAACGTAATTCCGGGATACGGACATGCCGTTCTTCGTAAAACCGACCCGCGTTATCAATCGCAAAGAGAATTTTGTTTGAAACATCTTCCGGATGACGAATTATTCAAATTCGTAGATATTCTTTACAAAGTTGTTCCCGATATTTTAAAAGAACACGGAAAAGCCAAAAATCCTTGGCCTAATGTCGATGCACAATCGGGTGTTATTCAATGGCATTACGGACTGAGAGAATACGATTTCTATACTGTGTTATTCGGCGTAGGCAGAGCCATAGGCGTGCTTGCCAACATCACTTGGGACAGAGCTTTGGGCTATGCAATTGAAAGACCGAAATCGCTTACAACCGATATGTTGGAAGAAATTGCAGGTATAAAATAGTTGCTTTGGACTTGCCGGGTTTTCAAAACTCGGCAAGTTTCTTTTAAAACCTGAAATAAATAAACTCCTGAATACCGTAATTTCCGAAAAAAATCATAATTACTCCGGCAAGGTAATAAACCGACCAACGCAGGAAAACAGGTTTTTCGGAAATATACGATACAATATCTTTTTTCCTTTCGATAAGATTTACAATAAAAACAATTCCGATAAGCAAAAAACTCTTCAAAAGCAGATAATGATTAAAGTTTAATGCTTGTTTTGAAAAATTAAAACTGTCGGTAATTAAAGTTACGGCAATTTTAACCGATTGCGACCTGAAAAAAATCCATGCAAAATTTACGGCAGCAAAAACAAAAAGAATTTTGAGAAAATTATTTAGATTGTTTTCTTTTTTTAAAACTTTAAAGGGGAGAAATTTTTCCGTAAGATAATAAATACCGTGCAAAGATCCCCAAATAATAAATGTCCAGCCGGCACCGTGCCAAAAACCGCTTAAAATAAATACAAACAATATATTAAAAGCAAAATGCAAATTTGATTTTACCCTGCTCCCGCCTAACGGAATATAAACATAATCCCGAAACCACGTGCTTAAAGAAATGTGCCATCTGTGCCAAAAATCGGCAAATGATTTTGCAAAATAGGGGAGTTTGAAGTTTATTCGCAGATTATAACCCAAAATTTTTGCTGTTCCGCGGGCAATATCGGTATAACCTGAAAAATCGCAATAAATCTGAACGGCAAAAAAGATTGTTGCAAGCCAAATATCAAAACCGTGATATTTACCGGGATTATTATAGACTTCGTTTACAAGAACCGACAGGGTGTCGGCAATAACAATTTTTTGAAAAAATCCCCAAAACATAAGTTTCAGCCCTTCGGTAATACGCTTGTAATCAATAGTTGTAAGTTTATTGAATTGAGGCAGCAGGTGTCCTGCTCTTTCTATGGGTCCGGCAACTAATTGAGGGAAAAATGATACGAATAAAGCAAATTTTACAAAACTTTTTTCGGGCAAGATGCGTTTTTTATAAACATCAATCGTATAACTCATTGTTTGAAAGGTATAAAAAGATATACCGACAGGAAGGAGTATATCTTCAAAGCCGTGTCCCTGAAATAATCGATATCCCAAAAAACGATAGATATTTTTATCAATAAAATGAAAATATTTAAAAGTAAATAGGATACCGAGATTTACAATAATACTTAACCAAAGTAAAATTAATCTCTTTTTTTTATCGGAAATTTTATTTATTCTTAAAGAAACGAAATAATCAATCGTTGTTGAGGCAAGTAAAAGAACTATATATTCAGGTTTCCAAACTGCATAGAAATACCAGCTGGCAATGAGCAGCAGTATTTGTCTTGCTTTTATCTTTTTCAGTGAAAAGAAAATAAATACGACAATAGGCAGAAAAATTATAAAATGTAAGGAATTAAAAAGCACTTTTTAAATTTATATGGTACACAAAATTAAAAAAAACAACAGATTTTTCTTATATTTATCCCGATATTATATTAAACCGTAATTTTTAATCTTAAAAGTTGACAATGCTTGAACTTGCAAGTATAATAATGCTCGGCATTTTTGCCCAGTGGCTGTCTTGGAAAATGAAACTGCCGGCAATTTTACCATTGATTTTAACGGGGTTATTTTTCGGACCTGTTTCGCAACTTTTTACGGAGAACGGGCAAAAATTGATTAACCCTATATTTGATGCGGAGACACAAACAGGATTATTCCCCGAGAAAACATTTTTTTTCTTTGTATCTCTTGCAATAGGACTTATTTTATTTGAAGGCGGTCTGACTTTAAAATTTAAAGATTTCGGAAAGGTAGGAAAAACCATAATAAAATTGATTGTTTACGGACCTTTGGTTACGCTTACGGGAGGAACTCTTTTTGCGTATTACATAATGGGAGTTAACTTGCAAATTTCATTGTTATTTGCAAGCTTAATTGTCGTAACGGGACCTACGGTAATAGCTCCGATTTTAAGAAATCTTCCCATAAAAAGAGATATTTCCGCTATTTTAAAGTGGGAAGGAATTTTGATTGACCCCATAGGTGCACTGCTTGCAGTTTTGGTTTTCGAATTTATTCTTACAGGTGGTACTAACAGAGAAATTACGGTGCATGCTCTGACATCTTTCGGTAAAATTGTTGTAATCGGTGTCAGTTTCGGCTTTTCGGCAGCACACTTTTTAAATATTCTTATAAAAAGAAAGCTAATCCCGCATTATTTGCTCAACGTATTTACTTTGGCTTTAACTTTAAGTGTTTTTGTATTTTCGGATATTCTTGCCGGCGAGTCCGGTCTTCTTGCCGTTGTTGTAATGGGTTTGGTTCTCGGAAATTTAAATGTGCCTGAAATAAAAGGGATTCTTGACTTTAAAGAAAGCTTAAGCGTTTTGCTTATTTCTGTATTATTTATAGTTCTGTCTGCGGCGATAGATATAAAAGACCTGATGCTGCTGGCTGATTACAGGGTGTTGATATTGTTAGGTTCGGTTATTTTGATTCTCAGACCCGTTGTAGTTTTTTTAAGCTCGGGTAGTTCTGTTTTAAATTTTAAGGATAAAGTTTTTATTTCTTATATGGGACCGCGCGGAATTGTTGCTGCCGGAATAGCATCTCTTTTCGGTATGCGGCTTGCCGGAAAAATAGAAGGTGCGGAATATATTATCCCTCTTGTATTTCTTGTAGTTCTCGGAACTGTTATAATAAATGCCTTAACAGCAAGACCTGTTGCTAAAATTTTGGGTGTGTTAGAGAAAAAATCTGACGGTTTTTTAATTGTAGGAGCAAGCTCCGGTGCAAGACTGCTGGCAAAATATCTTAAAAATAACGGAAAGCATGTTGTTCTGACGGACAATTCCGCCCCTCATATCGAGAAAGCAAAAGAGGAAGGTCTTATCGCTTACAAAGCAGATATTTATTCGGATGAAATAATTAATAATTTTGATTTATTGGACGTAGGTTATCTTTTAGCCTTAACTCCGAGTGATGACTTAAACAGGTTTGTTATTGAAAAATATAAAAAAATATACGGTGAAAACGGTGCGTTCAGACTGATTAATGACGGAGAATACGGTCATAACGACAGCACGTTGCCTCAACAATGTGCCTTTTCTTGTTATACCGATTATAATATTTTTGCTGAAACGGCAAGAGATTATCCCGTAATTCACGAAGTGGAAATAAATACTCGGGAGGAGTATAAAAATATAATAGATAAAATAAATAAATTACGAAATTCGGTACCTGTTTTTATTAAAAAGGCAAACGGCAACATTGATATTTTGCCTTATAACAATAAAGACATTAATGTTGAAAAGGGTGATGTTTTGGTATATTTCGGGAAAGAAGTTGAAGATACATCTATAAAATCTTAATTTCGGTTCTTCTGTTTTGCCGCTTTCCTGTTTCCGTATTATTGCCGGCAACCGGTAACTTGCTTCCGTAACCTTTATAAGTTAATCTTTCGCTCGGAATACCTTTCGAAACTAAATATTCATAAACAGATTTTGCCCGATTAAGAGAAAGTTGCATATTATGTGCTTCGTTGCCGGTATTATCGGTATGCCCGCTGATTTCAATTTTTAATTTCCGGTTTTTCTTTAAAAAATTTATCAGATTATCGAGTTCGGTAAAAGAAGTTTCTTTCAGTTTGTAAGAATCTGTATCAAAGAAAATATTTTTCAGAATAATACTTTCTCCTTTTCTTACAGGTGATAAAGCTATATCATAATTGTAAATTTTTACCGAGTCTGTCGTTTCTGTCAGGCTGAAATTTTCTGAATAAAATAAATACCCGTTTTTAGACACACTAAAAGCATAATTTTCACCGGCAGGAAGGCACACGAGGTATGTTCCGTTTTCTTCATCGGAATTTGTTATTGCAACCTCTTTTTTTGTTTTTAAATTTATAAGCCGAATGCGAGCCGAAAGTTTTTCTCCTGAAATTTTATCATACACTGTCCCGCTGACATATGTAACTTTTTGCGGTCTTTTATTTTCAGGCATTTCAAAAGTGTAAATATCAAGTCCCCCGAACTCTGATTTTTTTGATGATGCAAAAAATGCTTTATTGCCCCGTGCATTTATCGTAAGACTTACTTCTTCATCAAAAGTATTAATCGGATAACCTAGATTTTCCGGTTTGCTCCAGTGTATTGAGTCTGTTTTCCGACATAAAAATAAATCTGCTTTACCCATTCCGAGATGTCCGTTTGATGAGAAATAGAGAGTTTTGTTATCGTAGTGGATAAAAGGAGACTGGTCTTGCCCGCTTGTATTTACCGAGTCGCCGAGATTTACCGGTTTAGTCCAGCTGCTGTCGGCATTCATGGTTGTTTTCCAAATGTCTATCTTACCTTTTCCGCCCGGGCGATTTGATGCGAAATACAGTGTCTTTCCGTCTGCGGAAAATGACGGTTGAGATTCCCAATATTTGCTGTTTACGGTATGCCCCAGATTTTTGGGTTTACTCCATTTGTTACCGGTTTTGCGAGAGATGTAAATATCACAGCTTCCGTAAGTTTTTCCGTGTGCCGACTTTCCTTTTTCGTATTCGCAAGCCGTAAAAAAAAGCAGTTTGCCGTCGGCAGAAATTGATTGAGCTCCTTCGTTTCCCGGTGTGTTAAGCGGTTTTCCGAAAGCTTTTGCAGGTGTATAACTGTTTTTTTGTTTTTCGGAATAAAAAAAATCTTCTTGTTTTTCGTAAGTTCCGTCAAAAGAAATTCTGCCCGCAGGTATGAGCCGGGTAAATATAAATATTTTTTCATCGGCAGTAATTCCGGGTAAATATTCGTCAAATTCCGAGTTTATGTTTTTTCCCATATTAACGGGATTAAATTTAACGGGATTTTGCATTGCTTCTATTCCGAAATTGCATTTTTTAATATATTTTTCAACTTGACGGCCGTATTTTTTTTGGTTGTCATATTTTTTCAGAAGCTCAAAATCTTTTTTTGCATCTTCGTATCTGCCGATTTGGAGTTCGGTTTTGGCAAGTGTAAAATATGCTAAAGCATTTTTTTTCGGTTGTAATGAAATTGCTTTTTGCAGTGCAATAATTTTTTTATCGTAATTTTTTATTTCTTCATAGATATCTGACAGTAAATAATATACCTCAATAAATTTTTTGTCTTTATCTAATGCTTGCCCCAACCAGTAAAAGGCTTCTTTGTAATTATAAGAATTATAATATTCAAGGGCTTTATTAAAATATTGAATTGCTTTTTTGTTTTTTGTTGACAAATGTTGCGAATAAATTTGCCCGCTTAATAAAATTAATAATATGATAATGAGTTTTTTCATATTTTTTCCATCCGGTTTAATTTTATCCTTTCTTTTGCTCCCTTTTTTACTTTATAAATTACCTGAAACTCGGGCAGTCACAACCTTTTCCGTTCGGGTCGGGAAGGTCGAAGCGAATACCCAAACTTAATGCAACGGAACGGTAATGTGTACGGTTTAGAGTCAGGGCAAAATCCATTTTTTTAGTAATGTAATAATTATATTCTATTATTCCGCTTAACCATCCTATTTTATACAAAGTATTTTCCGAAAGTTTATAATTATCTTCATTAACCCAATTCCCTTTTTCTGATTTATCGGTTTCGTAAAATACGGCAGGACCGAAGCCCAAATATAAAGAATGTTTGTAGTATTTCAGTATTTTGTATTTCAATATAATTTGGCTGTATCCGGCAAGGGTGTTAAACCTGTCGTTAATTACGGCGGTTGATATTCTTACAGATAAATTTTTTGCGATAAATCGGTCATACGATAAAATTAATCCCGGCTCAAAAGTGAGGTATCCTTTATTGTCGATTTTATTTTGATGCAGAGGGAGGTTTTTATTAGCAAAGGGATGTGTGCTTACGGTTAAAAGTCGGGCGGATAAGCTGCTTTGAGAATATATTTTAGAAAAACCGAACAGTATTAAGATAAATATTATTTTTTTCATTGTGATACAAATTTAAACAAAAAAGGATACAGTTCTTTTACGAACGTATCCTTTTTAAATAAATTTTTCATTTTTTTAACAATCAGAACAAACGGTTTTAATGCCCTTTATTTGTTTGTAATTTTTATCAAGTATTACTTGTTCGGTTTTAATGCAGTATATTTTCTTTTTACGCAAGGTTTTATTGTGTCCGATACGTGTTTCCGGAAATGTTTTCTTTTTTGAAAAGAAAGTTTGAATTCCGAGACCTGTTAATGCCACGGCAATTAGGCTTAATGATAATATAAATATTGTTAAAAACATATCTGTTGTAAATTAGGTTTAAAGTAACTGCAAAGTTACTACATTTTTCCGAAATTTTACTATTTCTTTTTTCCCAAGCCGAGTATCCAAACAAAAACACCGCCTCCGAGAATTGCAGTTATCAGAGAAGGCACTATTCCGACTCCTACGCTTATTCCCAATATTCTGAAAATTAAGCCGCCCAACAGGCCGCCGACAATTCCCACCACTAAATTCATAATAAAACCGAAACCTTCGCCTTTAAAAATACGCCCGGTAAGCCAACCGGCAAAGCCGCCGAGAATAATGTATAATATCCAGTTCATTTGCAGACAGATTTTTATTTGACTAAAAAACTTTGTACAAGTCCGGGTGCAAAAGCAATTAGACTTATACAAAGTTAATAAATTATTTCGGTTTATCTTAAGCCTTGCTTTATAAATATTTTTCTTTTTTAAGAAAATATCCGGCCAAACGATAAGAAACCATTATTAAAACAGGCCAGGATATGAGCCATATTACAGATTCTAAATATTCCATTTTTTTAAGTTTTTAAAGAAGTTAATAACTCATTGTGTCATTTTCAATATCAGCTTCACTTACTTTATTTTTATTGAGCGACTTCCATGCGTACCAAATGTATACAATAACAAACGGTATTAGCAAAGAAACCCAACTCATTGCTGTCAGCGTGTATTGAGATGACGAAGCATTATTTATAGTCAGTGAGCTTTGCAGGTCAAAAGTTGACGGGTAAAAAGCGGTATTATTTAATCCTGCAAGCATAAAAACAGAAAAAACAGTTAAAACCGTTCCGCTTCCGGCAAACCATATTCCTTTTGGCGATGATTTAAACGCTCCTGAATATATTCCGTACAGTACTGCGATAACGCCGACCAAAAATAATACTAATACAATCGGCATTTCAATAAGGTTATGCAAATATTTATATTGTTCCATAAATATTGTATTATTTTCCGGATTTACGGCAAAACCGTCTTTTGTCAGTATTAAACCTGTAAAAAGCAGAAAGAATATCAAGAATGCGATACTGCAATATTTTAGTTGTTTGGCGGAACGTTTTATTATATCTTCATTATCAATGTTATTAATGAAGTATAGCAATGCCAGTATTCTTGCCAAAAAGAATATAGCTAAGCCTAATGATAAATTAGTTATATTCAGGGCTGCTTCTAAACCGTGAGTTGCATTTTCCCATCTTGATATAACAGGATTTGACGCATCGGTAATGTTCAGATGGTTTATTGAAAATTCAGAGCCTGTAAAGAAAGTACCTACGGCAGCACCTATCAGAACGGGAGCTAATATTCCGTTTATCAGCAAGAAAATATCATATGTTTTTTTACCGAGAAAATTACCGGCTTTACTGCGATATTCATATGATACAGCTTGAATTATAAAACTGAACAAAATAATTGCCCAAACCCAGTATGCTCCGCCGAAACTTGTTGCATAAAACATCGGGAACGATGCAAAAGCCGCACCGCCGAATGTAACTAATGTCGTAAATGTAATATCCCATTTTCGACCTATCGAATTAACCAAAAGAGAACGTTCTTTATCTGTTTTTGCAATTTGACTGAATAATGTTTGCCCGCCCTGTACAAACATTAAGAATACTAATATCGCACCTAAGAGTGAAACTATTATCCACCAGTAAACTTGAAGTGTTTCGTATGACATAGAATTAAACATGGTTACCTCCTTTTTCCGGACCCTTTTTTATTTGGGTAATTAATATTTTTATTTCAGCAATTAATAAAGCTGTGAACAGCACCAAAAACATAAAGAAAGTTGCCTGCACGTTTCCGGTTGAAATGTGAGACGTAGAAACACCTACGGGTAATAAATCCTGTATTGTCCACGGCTGACGCCCTACCTCTGCAACTATCCAACCAAGTTCTGTAGCAATATATCCTAACAAAATTGACCATACTGATATTTTTAAAAGCAACTTACTGTCTTCTAATTTACCTTTTAAACTTGCCCACAGAAGCCAAATGAAAAGTAAACCGAAAAAAAGCCCTAAACCGACCATTACGTGAAACGAATAGAATGTTAAAGGCACATTCGGAACAATATCCCATTTGTTTTTAAAATATCCGTAACCAAAGTGTTTCTCATTAGCTTTGAACAGTTTTATGCTTTCATTCATACTTGCTTCATTCTCTTCGGCTTTTGCTTTTTTGTAATCAGCTAAAGCTTGTATGGCAATTTTGCCTTTTTCTATTCTGGTTTCTGCAGAGGGTATACCTTCTTTTTCATTTCCGTTTACTAAATCATTAATGCCCGGGACAAAAGCATTTGCATCTCTGAAAGCCATTATTGAAAGTAAACTCGGAATTTTAATACCTGTAAAATTAGTGTTGTCTTTATTGCCGTTGATAACTCCGATAACGTACAGGCTTGCATTTCTTTCGCCGTCATATAAGCCTTCCATTGCTGCTAATTTCATGGGTTGATGTTTCGCAACATCATATGCAGAGCTGTCTCCGGTAACTGCCGTAGCAACTGATGCAATTAATCCGAAAACTGAAGCAATTAAAATGCTTTTTTTTGCAAAAATTATATGCCTGTTTTTTAAAATATACCACGCACTGACAGATATGACAAAAAGAGAGCCGATGATATAAGCTTGTGAAACTGTATGTAAAAATTTTGAAACTGCCGTAGGCGACAGTGCAACATCAAAAAAGCTTGTCATTTCGTTTCTTGCTGTGTCAAGATTAAATTGTGTTCCTGCGGGATTCTGCATCCATGCATTTGCAATTAAAATCCACAGTGCTGACAGGTTTGAGCCAAATGCTACAAACCAAGATGAAAGCATATGGAATTTTTTACTGACACGGTCCCAGCCAAAGAACATTACGGCGATGAATGTTGACTCCAGAAAGAATGCGAGAATGCCTTCTATTGCAAGCGGAGCCCCGAAAATATCTCCTACAATCCATGAGTAGTTTGACCAATTCAGACCAAATTCAAATTCAAGAATAATACCGGTAGCAACACCGATTGCAAAATTAATTCCGAATAGTTTCATCCAGAATTTAGTTAAATTTTTCCACTTTTCGTTACGGGTTTTATAGTATAGAGTGTGCATAAACGCCACAATAAACGACAACCCGAGAGTAAGCGGAACAAAAATCCAGTGGTAAAGAGCTGTTAATGCAAACTGTGCCCTTGACCAATCGACTAATCCTATGTCTAAATGTTCCATAATTTAAAAAATTTAATTAATTAATTGTTCTATTACATAATCACTTTTGTCTTTGTCATTGTCAAATTTTGAGTTCAGAAAATTTTTGAAGAAAAATAGTTTTAAAATAAAAAACATAATAAACAGCTTTATTAATATTATTACCCACAGTTTTTTGCTGTGTGCAGACATGTTCTTAAAACCGTCTATGTAAAAGTTTAGAATGTTTTTTATTACTTTCATAACGCAGAAATTGATAACGGTCAAATTTTTAATTGTTTTACGGCACAAAATTAAACAAAAAACACAAAAAAAAGAGATAAAAGGGTTTCTTTTTCTTGTGTTTTTCAGCATAAAGTTTCTTAAAGATGTCAGCTTATCATTGAGCCGGTTTCAATTTTTTCTTCCGGCGAAACAAAACAAAGTTTTCCTTCAGAATCTTCAGCCATCAGTATCATTCCCTGCGATTCGATACCTTTGAGTTTTCGCGGAGCAAGGTTTACCAGTACCTGCACTTGTTTTCCGATTATTTCTTCCGGCTTGTAAAATTCGGCAATGCCCGAAACAACGATTCGTTTGTCAATACCAGTATCTAATGTCAGTTTCAGTAATTTTTTTGTTTTCGGTACTTTTTCGGCATCAATTATTGTTGCAACCCGTATGTCAAGTTTTTGAAAATCATCGAAAGAAATCATTTCTTTAATCGGTTTTAACTCAACGGTTTCTTTTTTATTATCTTCTTTTGTTTTCAGAAGTTTATTTATTTGATATTCTATTTCTTTATCTTCAATTTTTTCAAATAAAAGTTCCGGCTCGTTAATTTTATGTCCCGGCTTTGTAATTCCCAAGTCAACATCTTCCCATTTTGCATCCGGCAGGTTTATCATTTTTCTTAATTTTTTTGATGTGAAAGGCAAAAACGGTTCGCCCAAAATTGTTAAAGCTGCCGTAAGTTGACTCGCAACATACATAATTGTTTTTACCCTGTCCGGATTTGTTTTTATTTGCTTCCAAGGTTCTTCGTCGGCAAGATATTTATTTCCGACCCGAGCTAAATTCATATATGCTCTTAAGGCATCTCTGAATTTGTAAACCTTAATATTTTCTTCAATATCTTTTTTTGTTTTCAGAATTTTTTCTAAAATATTTTTATCGTTTTCCGAAATTTTATCCGGCAAGGGAATTTTTTTGTCATAATATTTTTTTGTCAGAACAAGGGTTCTGTTTACAAAATTTCCTAAAATTGCAACCAATTCGCCGTTGTTTCTTTCCTGAAAGTTTTTCCACGTAAAGTTGTTGTCTTTGGTTTCGGGTGCATTTGCCGTCAAAACATAGCGTAAAACGTCCTGTTTGTCTTTAAAATCTTCAAGATATTCGTGCAGCCACACTGCCCAATTCTTGGAAGTTGAAATTTTATCGTTTTCCAAATTCAAAAAAGCATTTGCCGGCACATTGTCAGGTAAAATATATGAACCTTCGGCTTTCAGCATGGCAGGAAATATGATGCAGTGAAACACAATGTTGTCTTTTCCTATAAAATGAACAAGTTTTGTGTCTTTACTTTTCCAATATTTTTCCCATTCGGGTGTCAGTTCTTTGGTTGCTGAAATATAGCCGATAGGGGCGTCAAACCATACATACAATACTTTGCCTTCGGCATTTTCAACGGGAACCGGCACGCCCCAATCTAAATCACGGCTTACGGCACGCGGCTGCAATCCGTTGTCGAGCCACGATTTGCATTGTCCGTAAACATTCGGCTTCCATTCTTTATGGTCTTCTAAAATCCATTTTCGTAAAAAAGGTTCATGCTTGTCAAGCGGCAGATACCAGTGTTTTGTTTCTTTTAATGATAATTCGGCACCGCTGATGGTTGATTTCGGGTTTATTAAATCCGTAGGGCTTAAAGCACTTCCGCATTTTTCGCATTGGTCGCCGTATGCTTCTTCGTAACCGCATTTCGGACAGGTTCCTTTTATGTATCGGTCGGCAAGGAATTGATTTCCCTGCGTATCATAATATTGTTCGGTTGTTTTTTCGATAAATTTGCCGGCATCGTAAAGTTTTTTAAAGAAACCGGAAGCTGTTTCGTAATGAATTTTATTGCTTGTTCGCGAATAAATATCAAAAGCAATCCCGAAATCTTCGAATGATTTTTTTATGATATTGTGGTATCTGTCAACAATTTCCTGCGGACTTACACCTTCTTTTTTTGCTTTTAAAGTAATGGGAACACCGTGTTCGTCGCTTCCGCAAACGGAAATTACGTCTTTTTCTTTCAGTCTTAAATATCTTACGTAAATATCAGAAGGTATGTAAACTCCGGCAAGATGTCCGATATGAACGGGACCGTTGGCATATGGTAAAGCAGATGTTACTAAATATCGTTTAAATTCAGGCATAATTAGATTTTTTGTATAATATTTTTAGTTTGTATTTTATGACAAAAGTATCTTTTTTTATAAAAAAACAGAAAAAACAGTAATTATGTCAGTATTTTTTATGTTCTTTGCAGTTAATTTTAAAAAGGCATATAATTTGAGCAATCAAAAATATGCAAATATGTAAATATATAGAAATAAAATAATTAATTTAAACATGGCAAAAGTAGAATTTTTAAACGAAGAAACATTTAAAACTAAAGTTTTTAATTTTGAGAAAAACAAAGATTGGAAATTTGAAGGTGATAAACCTTGTATGATTGATTTTTATGCAGATTGGTGCCAGCCCTGTAAAATGGTTGCACCTATATTGGATGAACTGGCAGAAGAATACGACGGCAAAATAGATATTTATAAAATAGATACCGAAGTTGAAAGAAATTTAGCCGGAATGTTCGGTATTCAAAGTATTCCTTCATTGTTATTTGTACCCAAAGAAGGACAACCTCAAATGGCGGTAGGAGCTTTACCGAAAGATTCTTTCAAAAAAGCAATTGCGGACGTTCTTAAGGTAGAAGAACCTGCGTCTTAATCTTGTTTCGACTTAAAAGAGAGGAAGCCGCTGATAGTCAACGGCTTTCTTTTTGCATAATTTTTTGGTATAAAATTCGTTATTGATATAATAATTAAAATAAAAAAGGATGACACGAAGACTATTGATATTAACATCGTTACTGATGTTCGGAACGGCATCACTGTTTTCACAAAATATAATTCATTTGGATGATGCAAGTTTTAAAAAAAACATATGGGATTATTCCAAAAATTCAGCATGGAAATATGAAGGTAATAAGCCGGCAATAATAGATTTTTATGCGGACTGGTGCAGACCCTGCAAAATGATAGCTCCGCATTTAAAAGCTATTCAGGCGGAATACGGAAATAAATTACAGGTGTATAAAATTAATACGGACAATAATCCGAAACTGGCAAATTTATTTAAAATACGAAGTATTCCAACGGTTTTATTTGTTCCTGCAGACGGAAATTATAAGCAAATAATAG